>JAYVYV010000534.1:0-6263 GCA_043783985.1 Acidobacteriota bacterium
GGATCTGCTCGGCGTGCCGGTGGTGCGCCCCGCGATCACCGAGACGACGGCGCTCGGCGCCGCGTATCTCGCGGGTCTCGCCGTCGGGTACTGGAAGTCCGTGGACGAGGTCAGCGGCCAGTGGAAAGTCGATCGCCGCTTCGAGCCTGCCATGCCGCGCGCGGCGGCCGCGGCGCTGCGCGCCCGCTGGACGTCGGCGCTCGAGCGGTCAAAGGCGTGGGAGACAGCACAGCCTGGCCTCTGAATCCGAAATCCGAAATCCGAAATCTGAAATACTGGATTAGGCCGTACTTCTTCATCGCCGCCAGCTTGCGGTCCAGTGGCATGTCGTGGATCCGCAGATCGTTCGCACCGTGCGGCGCCTGGTTGCCGCGGATTAGCCGAGCGAATGATCGTCTAGACTTCAGGTGGAGGTCTGCGGTGAACCCACGTCGTGCATTGATTACCCTGGCCATCGCCACACTTTCCGGCGGCGCCGCGCTGTCACGGCTGACTGCTCAAACCGCAGTCGCCGCGCCGCGCAGCGCGGGTCTCGAGCTGGTTGCCTCCGACATGCGCTGGCGGCCGATCGGACCGTTCCGCGGCGGCCGGACCAAGGCGATCACAGGAGTGCCCGGCAATCAGCACGTCTTCTACATGGCACCGGTGAACGGCGGCGTCTGGAAAACCACCGACGTCGGCCGCACGTGGACGCCGATCTTCGACGATCAACCGACCGGATCGATCGGATCGATCGCCGTGGCGCCGTCGGATCCGAACGTCGTCTACGTCGGGAGCGGCGAAGGACTGGCAAGGCCCGATCTGTCCGTCGGCGACGGCATCTACAAGTCGACCGACGCCGGCAGGACGTGGACGCATCTCGGCCTCCGCGACGGCCAGCAGATTCCGTACATCATCGTCGATCCGAGCAACGCGAACCGCCTCTTCGTCGCCGTGCTGGGCCACCCGTACGGGCCGAACGAGGAGCGCGGGGTCTACCGATCGACCGACGGCGGCGTCACGTTCCAGAAGGTGCTTTCGAAGGACGAGAACACTGGTGCGTCCGACCTCGAATTCGATCCGAAGAACCCCGACATCGTCTACGCGTGCCTGTGGGAGCAGCGGCAGGGACCGTGGGAAAACGGCGCGTGGACCGGCACGACGGGCGGCATCTTCAAGTCGACCGACGGCGGCACCACGTGGCGTCAGCTGACGCGCGGGCTGCCGGCCGAAGGGATCGTGCAGGCCGACATCGCCGTCGCGCCTGGCGACGGCAACCGGATCTACGCGACGGTGGCGAACCCCCAGACCGTGCGCATCTATCGCTCCGACGATGCGGGCGAGAACTGGACGGTGATCACCACCGACACCCGTCCCGCTGGCCGCATCGGCGGCGGCGATCTGCCGGTGCCGGTGGTCGATCCCAAGAACGTCGATACCGTGATCATCGCGAGCACGGTCAGCTATCGATCGACGGACGGTGGACGCACGTGGGCGGCGCTGCGCGGCGCGCCGGGCGGCGACGACTATCAGCGTCCGTGGATCAGCCCGGTCGACTCGAACATCATTGCGATGGCGAGCGATCAGGGCGCGATCGTCAGCGTCAACGGCGGCGACACATGGAGCTCCTGGTACAACCAGCCGACGTCGCAGATGTATCACGTCAACGCCGACAACGGGTTTCCCTACCGCGTGTGCGGCGGACAGCAGGAAAGCGGATCCGCCTGCGTCGCGAGCCGCGGCAACGACGGGATGATCACCTTCCGCGAGTGGCACCCGGTCGGCGTCGAAGAGTACGGCTACGCGGTGCCCGATCCGCTGAATGCCGACATCATCTACGGCGGCAAGGTGACGCGCTACAACCGCAAGACGGGTCAGGTGCAGAACATCGCGCCGACGCCGGTGCGGCCGGCCGACTTCCGCACGCTCCGCACCGCGCCTGTCGTCTTCTCCACCGTCGATCCCCACGTGATGTACTTCGCGTCGAACACCCTCTGGAAGACCGCCACCGGCGGACGAAGCTGGCAGCAGATCAGCGGGGATCTCACGCGCAGGACGTGGGAGGCGCCCGCGACGATCGGCAGATACCGCGGCGCCGAGACGGCCCAGCCGACGCAGCGCGGCGTCATCTACACGGTCGCGCCGTCGCCGCTGGACATCCGCCGCATCTGGATCGGGACCGACGACGGCCTCATCCAGATGACGGCCGACGGTGGCGCGTCGTGGCGTGACGTGACGCCGCCCGAACTGAAGCCGTTCATGAAGGTGTCGATCGTCGACGCCGGCCATTTCGACGCGCACACGGCGTACGCGGCGATCAACACGCTGCGCCTCGACGACATGCGGCCGCACATCTACCGCACGCACGACGGCGGCAGGAGCTGGACGGCGATCACCAACGGCATCCCCGACGGCGCGCCGGTCGATGCGGTGCGCGAAGATCCGAAGCGCAAGGGACTACTCTTCGCCGGCACGGAGCGCGCGGTCTACACGTCATTCGACGATGGGGAGCACTGGCAGTCGCTGCGGCTGAACATGCCGGCGACCTCGATCCGCGACGTGATCGTCAAAGGCGACGACCTCATCGCCGGTACGCACGGCCGCGGCATCTGGATCCTCGACGACATCACGCCGCTGCGGCAGTTTGGCGCGGGAGCGGGCCCGGGCAGTCCTCAGCCCTCAGCGCTGAGCCCTATCCTGTTCAAGCCCCAGGTCGCTTATCGCGTTCGCCAGAACACGAACACCGACACGCCGATTCCGCCGGACGAAGCGGCGGGCACGAACCCGCCCGACGGCGCGATCATCAACTACACGATCGCGTCAGCGGCATCCGGGCCGGTGACGCTCGAAATCCTCGACGCCGCGGGCAAGCCGGTGCGCCGGTACTCGAGCGTCGATCGCAACGAGAATCCCGACGTGGCGACCGCGCCGGTGCCGACCTATTGGTACCGCCCGCCGCAAACGCTGTCCGGCGCCGCCGGCATGCACCGGTTCCTCTGGGACGTTCATTACCAGCCGATTCCCGGCGGAGGCGGCGGCCGCGGCGGTCTCCCGATCGCCGCGGTACCGCACGACACGGTGCCGGCGCCGTCGGGTCCATGGGCACCGCCCGGCGCGTACACGGTGAAGCTGACGGTCGACGGACGGAGCTACACCCAGCCGCTGACGCTGAAGATGGATCCGCGCGTGACGACGCCGGCGCTCGGGCTGGCGCATCAGTTCACGTTGTCGAAGCAGTTGTACGACGGCATCATCGACGCCCAGAAAGCGCTGGAGGAGATTCGCGCCCGGCGCAGCAACCCTACGCCGTCAACGGATCTTCGCGCGCTGCAGGCGCTCGAAGGGCAGTCCGGTGGCCGCGGCGCCGTGGCGGATGGTCCCGACACGCTGAACGGCGTCATCGGCGGCATGAATCAGCTGATGGGTCTTCTGCAGGGCGCCGACGTCGCGCCGACGACGCAGCTCGTCGCAGCGGTTGGTCGGAGGCGCGCCATGCTGGACACGCTCATGACGCGCTGGAGCGCCTTGAAGACGGAGGCGCGGGCGATGAACGCAAGAAATTGAATAATCGGGTAATCGGGTAATCGGGTGATGTAATTGGATAATCGGGTCATGGCGTGGAGGTCTGGATGCGCGCTCGATTAATCGCCCTTGTCTTGTGTGGTACGGGAGCCGCGCTCGCCGGCCAGCAGCCGGTCGCGCCGCGGGGGAACGCCTTCGCGCCGCTGGGCACGCCCATCGCGCTTGGCCTCGCGGGCTATGCGAAGGTCCTGTGTTCCGCCGTCTTCGTGTCGGGCCGCGAGCCGGCCGAAGCATTCGAGAACAGCGGCTTCTTCCTGTTTCCAGACGATCAGCGGCGCGGCGTCACCTACGACGTCGACCGCGACAAGATGCTCGTGCGCATGACGCACGGCGCCGTCACGCGAACCGCGAAGTTCTACGGCGACCAGGGTTGCATCATCCACCCTCAAGGTCACGACGGCATCTATTTCACGCCGGTGCCCGTGAAGACCCGGCTGCCCGACGCGGCGGCGCAGCCGTGGCCGATGGGCGACGCGCCGTCCAAAGAAACGCCGCCGGCCGGCTTCGATCGGGCCCGTCTTGCGAAGGCGGTCGACCTCGCGTTCTCCGATCCGGCCGGACTCACCGCGGCGTTCGTCGTCATATACAAGGGGCAGATCGTCGGCGAGCGCTATGGGCCGGGCGTCACGAAGGACACGCAACTCGAGAGCTGGTCGATGGGCAAGAGCCTCACCGCCACGCTCTTCGCGCTGCTCGTCAAGGACGGCGTGTATCGCGTCGACGATCCGGCGCCCGTGCCGGACTGGCGGAAGCCGGGCGATCCGCGCGGCGCGATCCGCATCGCCGATCTGCTGCACATGAGCAGCGGGCTGAAGTTCATCGCGGGGCAGGATTCCGATTACACGCCCGACAAGGGCTATCCGGATCACGCGTTGATCTACACGGGCGCCATCGACGTGTTCACGCATTCGATGACGCGGCCGCTGCAATTCCCGCCGAACACGGAAGGACGATATCGCAATTCGGATCCGCTGATGGTCGGCTGGCTGATCAAGGACGCGGTCACCAGACGCGGCGACGACTACCTCACCTACCCCCAGCGCGCGCTGTTCGATCGCATCGGCATCAGGCGGCAGGTGCTCGAAACCGATCCGTACGGCAACTTCATCATGAGCGGATACGACTACGGCACGGCGCGCAACTGGGCGCGGATCGGATTGCTGTACCTGCAGGATGGCCTGTGGCAGGGCCAGCGCATTCTGCCGGAAGGCTGGACGACCTTCGTCAGCACGCCAGCGCCGGCGTGGAAGCGGCCGGTGTACGGCGGCCTCTTCTGGGTGAACGGCGACGGTGGTTTACCGATTCCCAGGAGCGCGTATCTCGCGAACGGCGCCGGGGGCCAGCGCACGATCATCATCCCCACGCACGACCTCGTCGTCGTGCGCATGGGCCATCACAAGGGCGACCGCGCCGGCATGAAGACGTTGAATCTTGCGCTCGCCGAATTGATCGCGGCCGTTCCGGCGCGAGAGTAAGATCCACGGCGTGAGCCTCGCCGGCCGGACGCTCGGGCGGTATCAGATCCTCGACGAAATCAGCCGCGGCGGCATGGGCATCGTCTATCGCGCGCTCGACCTGCGCTTGAACCGTGAGGTCGCGCTCAAGGTGCTGCCACCCGAGCTGGTGGCTAACGCCGACCGCCGCGCGCGCTTCGTTCAGGAAGCGCGCGCCGCCTCCGCCGTCGAGCATCCCCACATCGCGGTCATCCACGAGATCGGCGAAGCCGATGGGATCAGCTACATCGCGATGGAACTGCTGCGGGGCGAGAAGCTGAGCGACCTCACCCTGCGCGGGCCGCTGCCGGCGCATCGCGCGCTGGAGCTCGCCACCGAAATCGCCGAAGGGCTCGCCCGCGCGCACGACAAAGGCATCGTCCACCGCGATCTCAAACCGTCCAACGTCGTCGTCACCGAGGATGGCCACGCGAAGATCATCGACTTCGGCCTGGCGAAGCTCGTGGACGCGCTGAGCGGCGATTCCGGCGGTGTGACGATCGCGAAGGCTGAAACCGAGCCCGGCATCGTGCTGGGCACCGTGTCGTACATGTCGCCCGAACAGGCGCGCGGTGCGAAGGTCGATCACCGCAGCGACGTCTTCAGCTTCGGCGTGCTGCTGCACGAGATGTTGACGGGGCGGCCGCCCTTCTGCGGCCACACCGGTATCGACACGATGCACGCGATCCTGCACGACCCGGTACCGCCGCTCCCGTCTCTCGGGCCGTCGGTCACCGCCGAGGCAGCCGGGGATGTCCAGCGCCTGCTCGAGAAGTGTCTCGCGAAAGAGCCCGAATCGCGTTATCAGGGCATGCGCGATCTCGTGGTCGATCTGCGCGGGGCACGCCGGCGCCTGGAGTCGAGCGGCGTCAGCCCGGTGATGGCAACCGCGCGCCACGGTACCACGCGTGAAGGCGCCCAGAACCAGCAGGCCTACATCTATGGCGCAGCCGCGCTGCTCGTTTTGACGCTGGCCGCGGTCGGGTACCTGACGTTGCGCTGGCGCGGCTCGCCCGCCATATCGCTCTCGAGCAGCAACAAGCCGTCGATCGCAGTGCTGTATTTCGAGAACAATACGGGGAATCCGCAACTGGACTGGCTGCGGACCGGGCTCACCGACATGCTCGTGACCGACCTGTCGCAGTCTCCCGACGTGGAAGTCATGGGTACCGATCGCCTGGTGCAGATTCTCACGGACATGAAACGCCA
>JAYVYV010000535.1:0-17927 GCA_043783985.1 Acidobacteriota bacterium
GATCCGCGCGAGCGGTAGCAGTACTGCGCGAAGTGCCGGTCGGTCGACTGCTCGAATCCCTCGGCGATCAGTGAGGCCACGCGCTCCGAAGACGAGCCCAACTGATCGCGCAGCCTCGGATCGCGCATGAACGACGGACGCTGGATGAGTGCAGAAATATCAGCGGCCGCAGCGAGCGCTTTTTGATAAACCTGCAATTCTTCGACGCATTTGGCCATGATTTCACGTGCAGGAGCACGTCGCATGCCGTGCGCGCGTTAGACGGAGACTGGCGACTGAGACTGGCCCGACTGAGACTGGCCCGACTGAGACTGGCCGACTGGCGACTGCGGACTGAAGACTGACGACTTGCGACTTGCGACTGACGAGTCCTGTGGTATTGTCGAAACGGTCGCGGAGACCGAGGTCCAATGAACATGAGAAAAGCCGAAGCAGCTCACGTTCTGCTCTGCCTGCTCGCATCGGCGATCACGGTCACGGGTGCTGAACAGCTGAAGCCGGGAGCGAGCCGCGGCGCGGTCCAGAGCCATCTGAATCGCACGGCTGACGCCGTTCTGGCTCTCAAGAGCACGCGCTTCTCGATCAAACGCGAGGGTACGCCGGCCGTTCTGGACGAGAAGAACGGCATCACCTTTACCACCTGCGATTGCATCTATTCAGCGC
This sequence comes from Acidobacteriota bacterium, assembly GCA_043783985.1. Lineage (GTDB taxonomy): Bacteria > Acidobacteriota > Vicinamibacteria > Vicinamibacterales > CAVVIG01 > CAVQFC01. Next base: position 664 of record JAYVYV010000535.1, read on the forward strand.
CGAACCGGGTGTCCTGCAACGTCAAAGTCGCGCTCAAGAACGGCACGATCCTGCAGTTGACGCGAGTGTGGGTACCCGAAGGCACCTTCCAGTCGAATCCGCTGACGCGGCAGTTCGGCAAGGCGCCGGCGGACTCCAATTTCAATGGCGTCGTGCTGTTTGCCAAGACGGGCGTCCCGGAGATTCTGAGGACCGCGGTGCAAAAGCCGCAGGTCGTCGGGCCCGAAACGCTCCAGAACCGGCCAACGCTTCATCTGCGGGGCGAGGTGAGCGGCGAGAAGCTTAATCCACTCGTCGGGAACACACTCAAACCAGATGTCATGTATCCCGTCGATCTCTGGACCGACGAGTCGTCGGCGAACACGGCGCGGATCCACGTCACCGAGCCTGAAGGCAACGGCTGGCTCATCGAGCTGTTCGGCACGAATGAACCGGTCGACATCCCGACGCCCCAACTGCCGCCCCCCACGCCCAAGCCGCACGCCTGAATGTCCCGCGCACGGCAGTATCCGGGGCTGATCCTCGCGCTCGTCTGTCTCCCCGTGTTCATCGGCGCGCTCGATCTCACCATCGTCTCCGCGGTGCTGCCGGAGGTGATCCGATCGCTGACCATCGAGATCCAGAAGCTCGATGTCGCCGGATGGGTCGTCACCGGTTATTTCGTCTCGTATGCGATCAGCATGACGTTCATGGGGAAGGTGTCCGACCTCGCCGGCCGCCGCCTCGTGTATCTGCTCTGTCTCGCGATTTTCTTTGTCGGGTCATGGCTGGTCGCGGCGTCGCCGGGCTGGCCCGCGGGCATCGCGCTGAGAGTGATGCAGCTGTTCCAGGACCATCCCCCTGGCGGCTTCGCCTCGCTTTACGCCCTGATTGCGGGCCGTGTCGTTCAAGCCTTCGGCGCAGGGGCCATGGTGCCGGTGAGCATGGCCCTGGTCGCCGATCTGTATCCGCCCGCGAAACGGGCGCTGCCGCTCGGCATCATCGGGGCGGTCGATACCGCGGGGTGGGTGCTGGGACATCTCTACGGCGGGATCATGGTGCAGTTCATGAGCTGGCCGTACCTGTTCTGGATCAATCTCCCGGTGGTCTTCGTCATCTTCTTGGTCACGTGGTGGGGGTTGACCGGCCTGCCGCGGATGGACGTGAAGGGCGGCATCGACTGGATCGGCGTGACGCTGCTTGGCGCGGCGCTGGTGCTGCTCAATATCGGTCTTGGCGCGCCGGAAGTCGGGCTCGAAGGAGCAACCGCGCTGCCGTCGCCACATCGTCTCTACTGGGTCGCCGGGGCGGCGGTGGTGTTCGCGGTCTTCCTGGCTTCTCAGCGGCGCGTGCGCGATCCGATCCTCGACCTACGAATCTTCCGGAACCGCAATCTGTCGGCGGCGAGCGGCGTGAATCTGCTCGTCGGCTTCTGCATCATGGTGGCGCTGGTCAGCGTGCCCATCTTCATCAACGTGGCAGGCGCGGCAAACACGATGAAGTCGGCCCTGGTCACGGGATACCTGCTCTGCGCCTTTACCGTGCCGATGGCGCTCGCGGCGATTCCCGGAGGCTGGCTCTCCGAACGGCTCGGCTATCGATCGTCGGTCGTCCTGGGTTTGATCACGGCCATCGTTGGCTTCTGGATGATGAGCTTGTGGAAGGTGGAAATGGCCGCTCAGGCGGTCGCCTTCTTCGACAACTTGCGGCACGGCCCCGCGCCGTCCGACGCGAGTGGCACCGGCTTCATGGCGGCGGGGCTGGCACTGGCGGGCATCGGCATCGGGTTGACGATTGCGCCGATCGGGGCCGCCGTCATCAACGGCGTGGGCGAACAAGACCGCGGCATGGCGTCGTCGCTCGTCATCATCCTTCGCCTGATCGGCATGAGCGTCGGTATGAGTTCGATGATGGCGTACGGGCTGCGGCGGACGACGGTCCTCAGCCGGGAAATGCTCGGCCCCGACGATGCGCTGGATCTGGAAAAGACGGCGAGGGTGGCACTTGATGTGGTGACGAAGATCACCAGCGAGATTGCGCTGATCTCTCTCGCCGTCGCGGCGATGGCCCTGGGCGTGGCCCTCGCTCTGCGACGGAACGACGTAGCGCGAAGCCTTTAGGCGACGTAGCGCGAAGCCTTTAGGCGAGCGGCGATCGCTCGGCTCAAGCCTTCGCGCTACATCCGCGCTATGGCTTGATCCGTTTCGCCGACCACTCCATCTGCCCCAGTCCTGCGACCTCGGCCTTGCCGTTGACGATGTTGTCGCCGTCGAGATCGCCGGTCATCGTCACGGCCATGTCGCCGTTCGGCGTCTGCGCGACCATCGCCAGCTTGAGCGCCTTGCCTTCGACCGTGCCGGTGACCGGCACTTCGCCCATCTGGCTGCCGAAGGTGCCGGCGACCTTGCCGTTGGTGTCGCTCAGCGTCGCGGTCGCGGGCATGTCGCCGGCCGGCGTCTTCAGCATCACGTCCCACTTGCCGCCGAAGCCGACGCCGGTGGTGACGGTCGTCGTCGTGGTCGTGGTCGTGGTGGTGGTCGTCGCCGTCGACGTCGTCGTGGTCGCCGCCGAGCGCTTCGCGCTCCAGTCGCCTTCGGCCATGCCGCCGAAGTCGGCCTTGCCGGTCATCGTCTCGCCGTCGACCTTGCCGGTCAGCGTGATCGGGAGCTGCATGCCCTGCGTCGTGATCGTGAAGGTGAACTTCAGGTCGCTGCCGGTCATCGTGCCGCCGTCGAAGGGCAGCGTGCCTTGCGGCGACTTGAACATCCCCGAGACCTTGTCCCCTTCCTGCTTGAAGGTGACCGGCGTCGTGTTGGTGCCTTGCGGCGAGGTCACGGTGACGTCCCAGTCTCCGGTGACGTTGGTCTGCGCGAAGACCGGCGACGCCGTGAGCAGCACAAGCGCCAGCAGCGTGGATTTCAAGCGGGTCATGCGATCGGCTCCTGAAAAAAAGAAATGACTAATAGTCGCCCGCATCGCCCGTTCGCCGGGCACTGAGTGGTCCCTCGCCGACGTCGCCGAGCTTCGCGGTTCCGGTGATGAGCGTCGGGCTTTCGAGCTTCCCCTTCATGGTGATCTCGAGGATCTTCCCGTCTTCAGGGACCGACCAGACGACGGTCACCTGGTCGTCGACCACGCGGCCTTCCAGCGGAGATTCGCCGTATTCGTCGATGACGTGTCCGGTGAGCCGGGTTCCGCTCTGGTTGATAGTCATCGTCACCGCCACTTCGCCTTGCGCAGGGGTGACGAACTGGACGCGCCACTGGCCCGCGACGCTGGTGACCTGCTGCTGCGCCTGTTGGGCCAACGCCGGCACAGCCAGCGCTGCCACGACCAGGGACGACCCCAGAAAGGTTCGGATCATGATGTCGCTAGTTTACTTCCGGCCCGCGCGTTCCGCCCCGCAAAAAATTGAACGGAGCGCCGCCGTGCGGTAAGACGCCAGGGCGTGGGCGAAGGGTGCGTCCTTGGCCGCGAGAAAACGCGCCAGCAGACAGTCGATCGCATTTCCGTGTGCCTTATCTGCGCTGCGGTATTATCCCCCCATCATGAGCTCACGGCCTCGTTCCGCTGTCGCCCTGGCCGCGCCCGCACTGCTGCTGTTCGCCGCGGCCTGCGGTCAGCAACCGGCCAAACCGGCGGCCAACACACCCGCGCCGGTCGCCGCGCCGCCGACGCCGCCGGCCGTCCGCGTCTACGTGACGAACGAGACGTCGGGGGATCTCACCGTGATCAACGGCGACACGCAGGCGGTCATCGCGACCGCACCGCTCGGCAAGAGGCCCCGCGGGATCCAGGCGAGCCCCGATGGCAGGTCGCTGTACGTCGCGCTCAGCGGGTCGCCGCCGGCGGGGCCGGGCGTCGATCCGACGACACTGCCGCCGCCCGACCGCAACGCCGACGGCATCGGCGAAGTGGACGCCGACACGTACAAGCTGAAGCGGATCATCCATGCGGGCGCCGATCCCGAGCAGCTCGCGGTCAGCGCCGACGGCACGCGGCTCTACGTCGCCAACGAGGACACCGAAACCCTCAGCGTCGTCGACGTCGCCGCGGGCACGGTGATCGCAGCGGTGAAGGTCGGGGAAGAGCCGGAAGGCGTGACGATCCGCCCCGACGGCAAGGTCGTCTACGTCACGAGCGAAGGAGACGGCGCGGTCTTCGCGATCGACACGACGACGAACACAGTGCTGAAGCGGATTCCGGTCGGCCCGCGGCCGCGCTCGATCGGATTCCTGCCCGACGGATCGCGGGGGTACGTCTCCCTCGAAAACCAGGGGGCGATCGCGGTCTTCGACGCGAAGGCGCAGAAGTTCCTGCGGCTGATCACGCTCGAAGGGCAGGGCAACACACCGAAACCGCGGCCGATGGGAATCGCGGTGGCGCCGGACGGATCCACGGTGTACGTGACGGCCGGCTCGTTCGGCCATCTCTTTCTGATCGATCCGGCCAAGAATGCGCCGTCCGCCTCGTTCGAGGTGGGCCAGCGGCCGTGGGGAATCGCGCTGATGCCCGGCGGGAAGATGGCCTACACCGCGAACGGACCCTCCAACGACGTGTCGCTCGTGGATCTCGTCGCCAGGCGGGTGGTGAAGAAGATCACCGCCGGCAACCGGCCATGGGGTGTGGCCATCGTCGTTCGTCGTTAGGCGTTAGGCGTTCGGCGTTCGGCGTTCGACGATCGGCGTTCAGTCGAGCCTGATGTGAAGCTCTGCGCCGAAGAGCATCGTGCGGTCGTTGTCTGACGCGGCGTACTTGAGCAGCGTGCGCACGCTCTTCTCGACCCGACGGTCGAACACGGTCCGTCCGTTCGCCACCACCTTGACTGGCTCCGCAAAATCGAACTGATCCGGCGACAGGAGCAGCGTGAACGCGGCGACGCCGCGGGTCGTGGCGGTGACGACGTTGCCGGTGCGCGCGAGATCGACGCGCCCGGGCACCCCGCCACGCGCGAAGAGCGGCTTCGGCGGCGTCTCGACGATCTGCGGCTGGTAGACGCCGTTCAGCTCCACCGGCGCGTTGTCGCGCGCCACCATCAGCGTGATCGTCGAGCCGGTCGGCTCGTCGGCCAGGGCGTCGGCGACGTCGGACGCCGCGGCGACGCTGCGATCGTTCACCCGCAGCAGCACGTCCCCCGCCTTCAGGCCGATGCGCTCCGCGTTCGATCCGGCGACGACGCGGTTGATCCGCTTGCCGATGCTGTGGGCGCCGAAGTCGGCTGACGGCGGCATCGGTATCTCGTTCAGATCGGCGAGCCCCTGCGCATCGCTCGTCTGCACGCCGAGCCGGTCGATCACGAGCCAGTGCGCCCGGCTGAAGTCGCCGCTGTTCCCCCTCTCCCACGTGAGCGCGTCGGGGAGCGGCGCGCGCGGATGCGCCCGCACGAACGCTTCGTACACGTCCTTCACCTCGGGCCACCACGCGGTGTTGTGGCCGGCGGCCGGCTGCGGGTGATAGTCGACCGACACGCCGCCGCGCTTCAGGTGCTCGATGTACGGTTCCACGACGCGCGTTGGATACAGCGGATCGCGTCCGCCGTTCACCGCGAAGATCGGCTTGTTGCGCAGGTTGTTCGCAAAGATGAGCCCGTCGTCGATGTCGCGCAGCGCGAGCACCATCAGGTGACCGTTGAGCGGAAGAATGCTCGCGAACGGCGTCGTTTCGCGCATCGCGACGTAGAGGGCGCCGGTGGCGCCGTCGGACACGCCGGACAGCACGACGCGGTTTTCGTCGACGTTGTAGAGACGTTTCACGCGATCCACGATCGCGGCGAGGTTCAGCACCTGATCGGGGCTCCACCACGGGGCGTCCGCCCACGCGTACGGGACGACGTACAGCTGTTCCGCGCCGGCCAGCGCGCCGACGGTGCCGGCGCCGACCGGCGCATTGGTCGCGCGTCCGCCGACCCCGCCGTGCAGCTGGATGCGGACCTGGTACCGGCGGGACGGATCGTACGTGTCGGGCACGGTCACGGCGTAGAAGTGCTCGACGCCGTCCGGCGACAGATTGTTCATGCGCACGACGCCGGTGTCGCGCGGCGCGTAGGAGCGCCCCTGCTGCAGCCGTCTGTACGCCTCGTCGAAGGCGACGCCCGCGCGGACGATCGGCTCGATCAGCCGGGCCGCTTCATCCGGAGACGACGCCGCCCAGAATGTCGCGAACGCGGCGTCGGCCGCTGAACCCTGGGCCCAGGACCGGGCCGACAGGCCGGCCGCACACGCGACGATCCCCGCGATGCCGACCAGCCACCTTGCCATGCGTCGGTGTATAACATAGTTAGGATCGATGAGACCTGCTGCCCTGCTCTTCGCGCTCGCGCTGGCCGTCAATCCGGCCGCCGCGCCGCAGACCGCGAAGCCGGGCGCGCCGCCACCGGCCGAGAAGCTCCCGCCGCTCTCCTATACCTGCCCGATGCATCCGGAGATTCTGGAAGGCAAGGCCGGCACCTGTCCGATCTGCAAGATGGACCTCGTGCCGATCCGGCTCGATTCGGTCTGGACGTGCGGGACCAAGCCGCTGGCGATCGTCCGGGACGGTCCGGGACGCTGCCCGATCGACGGCACCGCGCTCGTGCAGGTCACAGCCGTCGTCTCGTGGACCTGCGCCGGCGGGACGGGCGAATCGGCGTCGCCCGGCTCGTGCGCCGACGGCTCGGCGAAAACGAAGACGTTCGCGCTTCGGGCGCACGGCAACCACAACCCGCAGCACGGCGGCCTCTTCTTCATGGCCGCCGATGCCATCCACCATCTCGAAGGCGCCTACCTGTCGTCGGGCATCTTCCGGATGTACTTCTACGACGAGTTCACCAAGCCGCAGAAGCTCGCCGCCGTGAAGAACTACAAGGCCACGCTGCTCGTGAAGGACGCGCGCACCGGCAAGGAGACCACCTATGCGCTCGTCCGGAGCGGCGCCTCCCTGCAGACGGCGATCGGCAAGCTGCCCCTGCCGGCGGAGATGTACGCGATCGTGAAGTTCGCGCCCGGCGGCAAGGACAATCGATTCGACTTCACCTTTGCCGGCTACTCGAAAGAGCCGCACACGGTGGCAGGCGCGATCATGACGAACGCCGCGCCGGCGGCCACCGCGCCGCTGGTCGAAACCATCAGCCCGGGGGCCGGCGCCTCCTCGGGGATCGATCCTGCGCTCGTACCGCTCCCGATTCCCGACACCGTGCCGGAGATGATCGCGCAGCTCAAGACGCGGACGGATCAGATCCGCTCGTTCATCGACAAGGGAACGTTCGCGGCCATTTACGTGCCGGCGTTCCAGGCCAAGGATCTCGCGCTCGCGCTCGACGAACACAAAAGCGGGCTCGCTCCCGATCGACGCAGGATCGCCGAGCCGGCGATCGCCAAGCTCGTACGCGCCGCATACCTCCTCGACGCGTTCGGCGACATCGGCAACAAGCAACAGATCTCGGAGGCGTACGCGAAATTCGTCGAGGCGGCGACCGATATCGGTGCCGCGTTCGGCAATCCGCAATCCGCGATCCGCAACCCGCAATGATGCACCAGACCCGACGCCTCGTCGTCGTTTCGGCGCTGGCTCTTGGCGCCGTCGGCATCGCCTTTCAGCGCGGCGAGGCGCACAAGGCGATCACATCGAAATACACCTACAACGACGACGTGTTCCCGATCCTGCGCGATCGGTGCGCCAGCTGCCACGTGACGGGCGGCGTCGCGCCGATGTCGCTGATGACCTACGACGACGCGTTCCCGTGGGCGGAATCGATTCGGGCCGAGCTGGTTGCGGCGCACATGCCGCCGTGGAACGCGGAAGAGGGCTACGGCGAGATCAAGCGCGCGCACACGCTGACGCCCAAAGAGCTCGACGTCATCCTGACGTGGGCGACCGGCGGCAACCCGCGCGGCGCGCTGGATCAGCAGCTGCCCGCCGTCGAGCTGAAGAACGAGTGGAGGCTGGGCCCGCCGGATCTTGCGCTGAAGATGCCCGCCGACTTCACGCTCGCCGCGGACAAGATGGAGGACTGGCAGGAATTCACGCTGACGACCGGCGCGGCCGAGGCGCGCTGGGTTCGCGCCGTCGATCTCCTCCCCGGCACTCCGTCCATCGTCCGCAGCGCCACGATCTTCGTGAAGAGCGCGCGCGTGCAGGCGGCCCCCGCGGGGCCGGCACCCGAGCACGTCCTCGCCCTCTGGCTGCCGGGGCAGGATCCCTCGCCCGACGACGGCGTCGCATTCAGGCTGCCGGCCGGCGCGCCCATCGGCGTGCGCATCCACTACAAGAAGACGTGGCAGTTCGAGGGAAAGCCGGTCACCGATCGCAGCACCGTCGGCGTCTACTTTTCCCCTGCCGGCGCGACCGCCGGCACGCAGGAGCTGCTCGCGCTGCCGATCGATTCCCCGGCGTCCGCGTCGGGCGGCATGGACCACACCATCCGCTTCAGCCGCACGCTCGAGGAAGGAGTCGTCGCGCTGGCGCTCAGCCCGGACAACGTGCCGGGGAACATCTCGCTGCAGGTCGAAGCGGTGAAGCCGGACGGGTCGCGCGTGCCGATGATCCGGCTGAACACGCGCGCGGACTGGGATCGCCGTTACTGGTTCGAGAAACCGGTGGCGCTGCCTCGCGGCACCCGCGTGGAGGTCACCGCGAACCTCCAGGATCCCGACATGCTCTCGGCGGCGTTCACGTCGACTCCCGGCGCCGCAGTGGCCCCGGCGCGCGCAGCGTCGATGCACCTGACGCTGAACGTCGTTCCGGCGCGGTCGAAGCCCACCGCGCCCTAGCACGGTCTGCGTTCAGGCGACGGTGATGGCCCCGCCGTCCTCTGCGGAGGCGGTCGCGGGCAGCTCGCGCAGCGCCGGCAGCACCTCCGCCGCAAATTCCTCGACCGACGCGAACCGCGCCGACGGATCGTTGGCGACCGCCCGCTGGAGGATCGATTCGAGGCGGCGGCGCGCGGCGCCCTCTCCGCCGAGCGCCAGCGGCTCGTGCATGATCGCCAACAGCAGCTCGCCGTGGGTGCGGCCGCGGAACGGCCGTGTGCCGGTCACCACTTCCGCCACCATGACGCCCAGGGCAAAGATGTCCGTGCGTTCGTCCATCGTCCCCGCCGTCAGCTGCTCCGGCGCCATGTAGCCGGCCGTGCCGATGACCACGCCGGGGTGCGTCAACCCCGCGCTGCCGTCGGCGTCGACCGTGGTCATCTTCGCGAGGCCGAAATCGAGCACCTTGACCAATCCCGCCGCACCGTCGGTGATCAGGACGTTCTCGGGTTTGAGATCGCGGTGGACGATCCGCTGGCGATGCGCGGCGGCGACAGCGGCGAAGATCTGCTCGAACCAGTGAGCGGCCGTCACCGGCGGCATCCGGCCGCGCCGTTCGAGCTCGGCGCGCAGCGTACGTCCACGCACCAGCTCCATCACGATGTACGCGCCGTCGGCGCCAGCGGCGCCGAAGTCGAACACGGTGACGATGTTCGGATGCGTGAGGCGGGCCGACGCCTGCGCTTCGCGCTCGAAGCGCCGCAGCGCCTGGCGATCGCCGAACGCGCGGCCGAGCATGATCTTCACCGCCACCGCGCGCGCCAGCCTGAGATCCGCGGCCTCGTAGACCGCGCCCATGCCGCCCTTGCCGAGCAGGCGATCGAGGCGGTACTTGCCGTCGATGGTGCGTTCGACGGGCAGCGTCAGCTGCAGCTCGGCGCCGTCCGACGCGCATGCGGACGCGGGCGCGTCGTAGCAGGCGCCGCAGAGCGGGCATTCCTTCAGCAGGCTCACGTGGCCCGTCTCGAGATGCGCCAGCACGTCGTGCCGGATGCGCCGATCCTGATCGACGCGCTCCTTCAGCCGCAGGTTCTCGCGGCCGACGGCAATCTGCCGCGCAATCGCCTGGAGCAGCTTCAGATCGTCGGCCGAGTACGGCTCCTCCGACTTCTTGTCGCCGAGCATCAGCATGCCGGCCAGATACTGATCCGCGCCGATCATCGGCACGATCAGGCGGATGCCCGCCTCCTCCAGCCAGTCGCGATCGGCGCGCGGCAGCGTGGCGCCGTCGATCAGCGGGACGGCGATGACGCCGCTCTCGCGCCGGGCGAGCATCGCCAGCGGCGCATCGGGCGACAGCTGGGCCGTGTGGATGTAGCCGCCCGACGAGTACGACAGTGTCAGATTCGGCGACGCCGTTTCGCGGTACCAGACGAACAGACACGTGGGATGGAAGGCCGACTGGAGCTCGTGGCTCACGAGCTTCGACACGGTGGATCCGGAGTCCAGCCGCTCCACCTCCGACATCAGGTTCAGGAGCATGCGCTCCCGGTCGTACGCCTCGCGGAAGAAGCGGCGGTCGATCCAGCGCGAGAGCTGCGTGCGGAACCGCAGGCCGGCCAGCGCGACGACGGTCAGGTAGACATAGAGCGAATGCGCGAGCAGGAGCTGCCCGATCGGCTCGTCGCGATGCGCGACGATGCCGGCCGCGAGCGCGACGAGGGGCAGGAAGATCAGAGCGCGCAACGCGTTCTTGGCCAGCAGATACTTCAGCCCGCGCCGGACGACGACGGTGATGTCGAACACCTGATGCTTGACGATCGCGTAGCCGAAGCTGAGCGGGATGACGATGGTCGCGACGTTGGCCGCGACATTCCACGGCCCGGCAATCGCCGACAGCGCCGGCATCCATATCGCCACGAGACGGAGCACGGATACGACGACGAACGGCGCCAGCCCGAGAACGGTTCCCCAGACGACCCACCGGAGCCGCCGCCGATCGTCTGCGGCGTGCACCGTCCGGTAGTTGCGCGCCAGGACGGCCAGGATCGCGATGCCGGTCACCACCTGCGCGGCCGCCGTGGCGTACCCGACCGCGAGGCCGATTCCGAACGTGCGTGCCCGGAAATCGAGGTAGGGCTGTTCGCCGAACGTAAACGCGACGAAGTCGCCGAGCATCCACGCGGCGGTGGCGCCGCAGAGCGTGTACAAGAAGAATCGCGTGCCGCGCCAGACACGGCCCGTGGCGCGGTTGGTCGGAAACCGCAGATAGAAGTCGTAGCCGATCGCGAGGTGCATCGGCGGTACGGGGAACAACGCAAACGCCGCGGCCGCCCGGACGTGCGGCATCCATGGAGTGACGGCTCCCGTTGCGCTCGCGAGCAGGAACAGGCCGAGCGACATCCCCGCGGCGTACGCCAGCCGGGCGATCGCCTGATCGGGACGCATCACCGCGATGATGGTCGAGACCGCGCACCAGACGACGCCGCCCAGGATCATCGACCAGCCGAACCGCAGCTGCTCGCGGCTCGCCACGATCGGCAACGGCAGGGGGATCGTGGCCTCGATGTTCTGGCGGAGCACGGTGAGGGTGTACGGACCGCGCAGGAACATCCGCAGCAGCTGAGGGGCCACGCGATCGGCCCGGCGGTCGCCGTTCACGGCCACGATCCGGTCGCCCGTCGTCAGCAAGCCGGCGGCGGGACCGTCGGGCGCGACGCGTACGACGTAGCCGCCTCCGTCGCGGACGGCGGTCCACCCGAACTGCCGCGTCCGATCGCCGTACCGGGCGATCGCGTCGGCGGAGACGAGCGCACCGGCCGCTGCGATCACCGCGGCCGACAGCGCCAGCGCGCGCAACCGCGCGGAGGACATCACGACGCGAGCTTACACCTTCATGATGAACGGATCCTGCACCTCGTCGCCGAGCTCGCACCACACGCTCTTGGTCTGCAGGTACTGATACACCGCCTCGATGCCGTTCTGGCGGCCGATGCCGCTCGCCTTGTAGCCGCCGAAGGGCGAGTTGAACGTCAGCGCGCGGTAGGTGTTCACCCAGACCGTCCCCGACTCGAGCGCACGCGCCATCTTGTGCGCGCGGTTGAGATTGCGCGTCCACACGCCCGCCGCCAGTCCGAACTCGCTGTCATTCGCCAGCGCGAGGACCTCCGCTTCGTCCTTGAACGGCGTCACTGCGAGCACGGGCCCGAAGACTTCGTGGCGCATCAGGAAGTTGTCCTTCGCCAGCTGGTGCACGATCGTCGGCTCGTAGAAGTAGCCGCCCGGGCACCCGGCGACCGTGGGGCGGGCGCCGCCGCACAACACCGTCGCTCCCTCTGTGACCGCGCGCTGAACCATCGACTCGTCCTTCTCGAGCTGCATCTTCGTCGCGACCGGCCCCATCTGCGTCGTCGCCTCGAGCGGATTACCAATGGTGATCTGCTGCGCGCGCTTGACGATGCGATCGACGAACGCGTCGTAGATCGACTCCTGGATGTAGGCGCGCGATCCGGCGACGCAGGTCTGCCCCGCCGCGGCGAAAATCCCCGCCAGCACCCCCGCCTCCGCCTGATCCAGGTTCGCATCCTCGAACACGATGTTCGGGCTCTTGCCGCCGAGCTCGAGCATGCAGCTGACGAGGCGCTGCCCGGCGCGGGCGGCGATCGCGCGTCCCGCGCCGACGCTGCCGGTGAACGAGACCTTCGCGACCAGCCGATGATCGACGAGCGCTTCGCCCGTCTCACGGAACCCGGTGACGACGTTGACGACGCCCGGCGGAATGCCGGCGAGCTCCGCCAGCCGCGCGAGCTCGACGGCGGACGCCGACGTGATCTCCGACGGCTTGAGCACGATCGTGTTGCCGGCGGCCAGCGCCGGCGCCAGCGACATGATCGCGATGAAGGTCGGCGAGTTCCAGGGCGTGATCACGCCGACGACGCCGAGCGGCTCGCGCAAGGTGTAGTTGAGGATGCTCTGGCGATCGAGCGGGATGACCGCGCCTTCGATCTTGTCGGCGAGGCCGCCGAAGTAGTACAGCCAGTCCTGCGCGATCCGCGCCTGCGCGCGCATCTCGGCGAACAACTTCCCGTTCTGCTCGGTCTCGATTGTCGCGATGCGGTCGGCATGCTCCGCGATCGCCTCGCCCCATCGCATCAGCAGCCGCCCGCGCCGCGTCGGCGACAGCCTGCCCCAGGGTCCGGTGCGGAACGCGTCGGACGCGGCCGTGACGGCGCGATCGACTTCCGCAGGCCCCGCCAGCGCAAACGTGCCCCACACGTCGCCGGTGGTCGGGTTGAACGCGGTGAAGGTGCGTCCGTCGGCGGCGGGAACGTCGGCGCCTCCGATGTAGTTGGAATATTGATTCATTCAACGCAGTGTAGCGTGAGGTGCACGCCCGCTGAAATGGAGGTGCCGGCGGTCTCCCCGTTCTGCGTTAGAGTAGCCCTCGCCCAGGGAGGTTCCGATGCGTCGCCGATTCATGTCCGCTGCCATGCTGGTATGCGCGCTCGTTCTGTTCACCGGCGGCCCGATCACCGGCCAATCGCCGCGTCTCTCGGCCGATGCGCTCGCGGCGCTGAAGTTCCGTTACATCGGTCCGGTCGGCAATCGCGTGATTGCGGTGACGGGCGTGCCTGGCAACCCGCACGTCTACTACGCAGGCGCGGCGTCGGGCGGCGTATGGAAAACGGCTGACGACGGGGCGCACTGGGAGCCGCTGTTCGACGGCCAGGACGTCCAGTCGATCGGCGCGCTCGCCGTCGCCCCCAGCGATCCGAGCACAGTCTGGGCCGGCACCGGCGAGGCCTTCATCCGCAGCAATATCTCGATCGGCAACGGCATCTACAAATCGCTCGATGCGGGGAAGACCTGGACGCGCATGGGCCTCGAGCGCACGGCGCGCATCGCGCGTGTCGTCGTCGATCCCAAAAACGCCGACACCGTGTTCGCGTGTACGCTCGGCCACGCGTACGGTCCGCAGCCGGATCGCGGCGTCTATAAAACCAGCGACGGAGGTCTCACGTGGGCCCGCGTCCTGTTTGTCGACGAGAACACCGGCTGCTCCGACATCGCGATGGACCCCAATAACCCGAGGGTGCTGTTCGCCGGGATGTGGCAGCTCGAGGTGCATACGTGGGGCCGGACGAGCGGCGGCCCCGGCAGCGGGCTGTTCAAATCGGTCGACGGCGGCGCGACGTGGAAGCGGCTCGCGCCCGTCCCGAGCGGAGGCGATGCGCATGGACTGCCGGAATCGCCGCTGGGAAAGATTTCCGCGCAGGTCGCGCGCAGCAACTCGAACCGCGTCTACGCGCTCATCGAAACCGGCGACGGTATGCCGACCAACAACGGCCGGAAAACGCAGAGCGGGTCGTTGTGGCGCAGCGAGGACGGCGGCGAGAACTGGGCGATGGTGAGCGCCGACCGAAGGCTGCGCGGCCGCACGCACTACTACACGCGCTTCGCCGTCTCGCCGGACAACGAGAACGAAGCGTTCTTCCTCGCCGCTGAATTCACGAAGACGGTCGACGGGGGCCAGACGAGCCTCGACCTGACGGGCAAGGTCGCACCGAGCGGCGACAACCACGACATGTGGATCGACCCCACGAACGGCGATCGCATGGTCGTCGCGCACGACGATGGGATGAGCTTTTCGATCAACCGGGGCAAGAGCTGGCACCACATTCAACTGCCGATCGCGCAGATGTACCACGTCGCCACCGACACCCAGGTCCCGTACAACGTCTACGGAAACCGGCAGGACGGGCCGTCGACGCGCGGACCGAGCCATAGCCGCATCGGCAAACAGTCGGAGGACGCGGAAGCGGGCCCGATCCCACGCGGCATGTGGCACTCGGTCGCCGGCGGCGAAAGCGGCTGGGCGATTCCCGATCCCGTCGACCCCAACATCGTCTGGGCGACGGGCACCGGGTTCGGCAGCCTGGGCGGGACCGTCGAACGGTTCGACGAGCGCACGCACCAGGCGCGCGAGGTGGAGATCTGGCCCGAGGTGACCGTCGGCAGTCCGGCGGCCGGCGTGAAGTACCGCTTCAACTGGACGTTCCCGCTCGCGATCTCGCCGCACGATCACAACACGATCTACGCGGGCAGCCAGCACGTGCACCGCACGACCAACGGCGGTCAGAGCTGGCAGGTGATCAGTCCCGACCTCACGACCGGCGATACATCGCGGCAGCAGAGCTCGGGTGGGCTGACGCCCGACAACGTCGGCGTCGAGTACGCCGGCGTCGTCTTCGCCATCGCGGAGTCTCCGAAGGAAAAGGGCGTCGTCTGGGCGGGGACCAACGACGGCCAGGTGCAGGTGACCCGCGACGCCGGGGTGCGCTGGACGAACGTCACCGCGAACATCCCCGGCCTGCCGGCCTGGGGAACCGTGAGCAACGTCGAGCCGTCGCGGTTCGACAACGGCACGGCGTACGTGACCATCGATCTGCATCAGGTGAACAACCGCGATCCGTTCATCTATAAGACGACGGACTACGGTCGCACGTGGACGTCGATCGCCGGCGACCTTCCCAAAAGCGTGCACAGCTACGCGCACTGCGTGCGCGAGGATCCGGTGCGGAAAGGGCTGTTGTACCTCGGCGTGGAGAACGGTCTGTACTTCTCCATCGACGACGGCCAGCACTGGACGCCGCTGCAGTCGGGCTTGCCGCATGCGCCGCTGCACTGGATCACCGTCCAGGAGCATTTCAACGATCTGGTGGTCGCGACCTACGGCCGCGGCTTCTTCATCCTGGACGACATCACGCCGCTCCGCCAGCTCACGCCGGAGATGTTGAGCGCCAACGCGCATCTGTTCGCGCCGCGCCCGACCTACCGGCTGCGCAACGTCACCGAACCGATGATGATGCCCGATGATGCGACCGAGGGCGTCAACCCGCCGGACGGCGCGCCGATCACGTTCTGGCTGAAGGCAGCGCCTCCGAAGGACGAAAAGGACGCGGCGAAGGACCCGAAGGACGCGGCGAAGGGCGCGACGAAGATCGTAATCAAGGACGCGGCGGGACAGGTCGTCCGCGCGATCGACGTCAAGGAACCAAAGGCCGGACTGAACCGCGTGTGGTGGGATCTGCGCGGCGAGCCGTCGACCGAGGTCAAACCGCGCACGCCGCCCGTCAACGCGGAGGACTTGAAGATGAACCCGGACGGCACGCGGAAATTTGCGATGGCCGGCTCGAGCCGGCTGTCCGCGCTCGTTCCGCCAGGCAGCTACACGGTGACGCTCGAGACGCGTGTCGTGGCCGGATCCAGCGCGACCGCTGCGGCGGCGCCGACACAACAGCTCGTCGTGCGCAAGGATCCCAACACGGCCGGCACCGACGCCGACGTCCAGGCGCAGACGCGGACGATCCGCGACGTGCGGGAGGGCATGAACAGAACGGCCGATCTCATCAACCGCAGCGAAGCGATTCGGGCGCAGATCGGACACCTCAAGACGTTCATTGGAGACGATGCGGCGGCGAAGGAGCTGATCGCGGCCGGCGAGGATCTCGACCGGAAACTCATCGCGGTCGAGGCGCGGCTGTTCAACGTGACCGCGACGGGACGCGGCCAGGACTTCCTGCGCATGCCCAGCCAGTTGATGGAGAAGCTCGCGCACCTCGCCGACACGCTGCAGCTGGGGGACTTCGCGCCCACCGATCAGCAGCTCGAGGTCCACAAGCTGCTGACGGATCAGGTCGCGACGGCCGCAGTCGATCTCAATGCCGTCATCAGCAAAGACGTCGCGACGTTCAACGACATGCTGCAGCGGCGGAATATCGGAACGATCGTCGTCCGGTGAGGCGAGTGGGCTGGCGTCCTTGACACGTCGTTTCAAACGGTGCTACGACACCGCCATCCTCACGTCGTTTCGTCGACCGCTCGCACCGTTCACGCCGCACGCAACAAACGGGAGGGGCACATGCTTCGCAGGATGCTGGTGAACGCCACCCTGACGCTCTGTCTGGCCGGCGTCGTGCCGGCGGCCGCGTCGGCGCAGAGCGCCATCACGGGCCTCGTCAGGGATTCGAGCGGCGCCGTGCTGCCGGGTGTCACGGTGGAAGAGTCGAGCCCCGCGCTCATCGAGAAAATCCGGACCGCCGTTTCGGACGCGCAGGGACGGTACACCATCGTCGATCTTCGCCCCGGTCAGTACAAGGTGATCTTCACGCTGACCGGCTTCACGACGTTCGCGCAGGACAAGATCGATCTGCCGTCGAACTTCACGGCGACCGTCAACGGGGATCTGAAGGTGGGCGCCGTCGAGGAAACGGTCACCGTATCGGGACTGTCACCCGTCGTCGATGTGCAGAACGCCCAGCGCACCACCGTGTTGACCCGGGCGCTGCTCGACGCCGTTCCGGTGCCGCGCATGTACCAGGCGGAGGGGGCGCTCGCGGTCGGGACCAAGGTCAGCGATCAGAACGTGGGCGGCGCGCGCAGCGCGGTGAACCCGCGCCTCACCGCGCACATGAGCGTCACGAAAGACACCACCATCGACGTCGACGGGATGAAGATGAACACGCTCGTCGGCGGCGGCGACAGCCATCCCGATCACAA
>JAYVYV010000536.1:0-17892 GCA_043783985.1 Acidobacteriota bacterium
GATGCCCGGATCGATGAAGATCTCGCCGCGTTCCTGCAGGTTGAAGATCGCGTACGAGGTCGCGACGCCGGAGCGGTCGGCCACGAGCGCGCCGTTGGCCCGAGAGGCGATCGCGCCGTGCCACGGCTCCCAGCTCGAAAAGATGTGGTTCATGATGCCGGTGCCCTTGGTATCGGTCATGAACTGCGAGCGGAAGCCGATGAGCCCGCGCGCCGGAATCCGGAACTCGAGGCGCACGCGGCCGCTGCCGTTGTTCACCATCTTCGTCATCACGCCTTTGCGCTCCCCCACCTGCGCGATCACGATGCCCTGGTGATCCTCCGGCACGTCGATGATGAGCTCCTCGACCGGCTCGAACTTGTGGCCGTCCCGTTCCTTCGTGACGATGTCCGGGCGCGACACCTGCATCTCGAACCCCTCGCGGCGCATCATCTCGATCAGGATCGACAGCTGCAGCTCGCCGCGGCCGATGACCTTGATCTGCTCGGGCGTCTCGGTCGGCTCCATGCGGATCGACACGTTGCCGAGCAGCTCCTTGTCGAGGCGATCCTTCAGCTGCCGGGATGTGACGTACTGCCCCTCGCGTCCGGCCACCGGCGAGGTGTTCACGCCGAAGATCATGTGCACCGTCGGTTCGTCGATCGCAATCGGCGGGATCGCGATCTGATGCTCCATGTCCGTGATCGTCTCGCCGATCGTGATGTCCTCGATGCCGGCGAGGCAGACGATGTCGCCCGCCGCAGCTTCCTGAATGTCCACGCGCTTGAGGCCGTCGAACGCATAGAGTTTCGTGACCTTCGTGTGCTGGACCGCGGTGTCCAGCTTGACGACGGCTACGGCGTCGCCGATCTTGACGCGGCCGTTGAAGATGCGGCCGATCGCGATGCGGCCGACGTAGTCGCTGGCGTCGAGGTTGGCGACCAGTAGCTGCAGCGGCGCATCGGGGTTGCCGCGCGGCGGCGGCACGTACTTCACGACGGCGTCGAACAGCGGCCGCAGATCCTCGCCCGGCACCTCGGGGTCGAGGCTCGCCGTGCCGATGCGCGCGTTGGTGTAGAGCACCGGGAAGTCGAGCTGATCCTCGTTCGCGTCGAGGTCGATGAACAGGTCGTAGACCTCGTTCAGCACTTCCGAGATCCGCGCGTCCGGCCGGTCGATCTTGTTGATGACGACGAGCGGCGTCAGCCGGCGTTCGAGCGCCTTGCGCAGCACGAACCGCGTCTGCGGCAGCGGCCCTTCCGACGCGTCCACCAGCAGCATCACCCCGTCCACCATCGACAGCGTCCGCTCGACCTCGCCGCCGAAATCCGCGTGGCCCGGCGTGTCGACGATGTTGATCAGCATGTCGTGGTAGTGAACGGCGGTGTTCTTCGCGAGAATCGTGATCCCGCGCTCGCGCTCCAGCTCGTTGCTGTCCATCGCGCGTTCGGCCACGCGCTCGTTCGCCCGGAACACGCCGCTCTGGTGCAGCAACGCGTCGACAAGAGTGGTCTTGCCGTGGTCGACGTGGGCAATGATGGCGACGTTGCGGCGCAGCGGGTTGGCGACGTCGAGCTTCCCGGGCTGCGCAGACGGCTTTTCTACTGACAGAGACATCCTCCCAGTATACAGGAGGGACATCGGCTCGGGGGCGCCGACCGGTGAGCCGCGCCGGCGTTCGGATGACCGCTGGAAATGTTCTAATACCCGCGCGTCCATGCAGCGGCTGCTCGCGCGCCCCGGGCTCGCCACCTTCGCGCTTTTCGCCGCGCTGGCCGTGATCCACACGTGGCCGCTGGCCAGCGATCCCGCCCGCTTGTCCCGCAACGACAACTCCGACACGATGCTCAACGAGTGGATCATCGCCTGGGTGCCGCACCAACTGGCGCGGGATCCCATCCACCTGTTCGACGCCAATATCTTTCATCCGGAGGCCGGCACCCTCGCGTATTCGGAACACCTGCTCGTCCCGGCGCTGATGGGTGCGCCCGTGTACTGGGCGAGCCGGTCGCCGGTGCTCACCTACAACGTCCTCGTCCTGCTCGGCATGACGTTGACGGGGTGGGCCTCCTGCCTGCTCGTCCGGCGCTGGACGGGCGACCTGGCCGCGGGCGCGATCGCCGGCGTCCTCATCGCGTTCAACGCCCACACGCTGACGCGGCTGCCGCAGGTGCAGGCATTCCACGTCGAGTTCCTTCCGCTGGCGCTCCTCGCGTTCGATCGTCTGCTGGCGGCGCGGGCGCCGGCGTCAACCGGCCGCCGGGATGCCGTTCTCCTCGCGCTCTGGTTCGCGCTTCAGGCGCTGTCGTCGTTCTACTCGATGATCTTCACCACGGCGGCGCTGACCGCCGGCGGGGTGGTGCGGCCGGAGGACTGGTGGGGGCGGCGCGCGCGGCGCGTGCTGCCCCTCCTGGCCCTGAGCGCCGCGCTGGCGCTGATGGTGACCGTGCCGTTCCTGCTGCCCTACCGGCGGCTCGGCCAGGTCCGGCCGCTCGACGAAGTCGCGCTCTACACCGCGTCCTGGCGCGACTACCTCGCGACGCCGGCGCGTGTGCACTACGAGCTCTGGAGCAGGCGCCTCTGGGGCCGCACCTTCGCGCTGTTCCCCGGCGTGACGTCGCTCGCGCTGACTGCAGTCGCCCTCGGCAGCGGCGTGTGGGTGAAGGACCGGCGCGCGCGCATGGCGCTCGCCTTTGGCGTGGCCGGCGCGGCGCTGTCGTTCGGGCCGTCGATGCCGGGCTACGCGATGCTGTATCGCCTGCTGCCGCCGCTGCAGGGCATCCGGAACGCGTCGCGCTTCGGCTACCTGGCCATCCTGGCGTGCGCGATCCTCTCAGGCTTCGCCGTCGCGGCGATTCGCTCGCGATGGCGGGGCGCACGGTGGACGCCGGCGTTCGTCGCCGTGGCGTTCATCGGCGCCAACCTCGACGCGTTTTCGGCACCCATCCACTATGTGAAAGCCGCCCGCGTCTCGCCGCTCCACGCCCGCCTCCGCCACACCGCGGCGATTGTCGCCGAGTTTCCGTTCTTCGGCCCCGACCGCACGCCTCTCAACGCGCCCTACATGCTCGAATCCACGTCCCACTGGCGGCCGATCGTCAACGGTTACAGCGGGCTGGTGCCCGACAGCTACGTGCGCCTGGCGGGACGGCTGGTCCATTTCCCCGCGGACGAGGCGATCGCGGCGTTGCGCGAGGTGGGCGTGACCCACGTGTTCGTGCACGATCGGGCGCTGCGGGACCGGACGGACGACAAGACCGCCGACGCGGTCCGACACGCGCCGGGCCTCCGGTTGCTGGGCGTGGAGGGCGACGTCTCGCTGTACGAGCTCACGCGGCCCTGAACCCCGCCCATCAGCCCTCAGCCCTGCAAGAGTCAGAACAACGGGTGGATCGTCGTGAAGAGCGCGAGGGCGAGCGTGTAGAACATCGCAAACACCACGACGAGAGCGGTGCCGGCGTGGCGGCTCTTGATCGACGCCAGCCAGATGAAGCACGGGAACAGCACGGAGCAGTAACGGCCCACGCCCTCGAACGCGCCAGACGAGAGGGGCAACCACAGATTCAGGAGCATGAACAATCCATACGCCGCGCCGAGCCGCCGCCAGACCAACGGAACCGCCGCCAGAAACAGGATGCCCGTCACGCCGTAGAGCGTGTCATACGGCGCCATGCGATCCCCGGCCAGGTACGCGTACGGGTGCATCAGGATCCGCGTGATGAGCGCGAGCGGCGCGGCCCACGGCGCCCCGCCCGGATGGTAGTCCCACCGGCTGATCGAAGCGGCCCACTCGAAGGGATTGCCGCTCAGCCGGTAGACGAAGACCGAGTACGCGGCGACCCCCGCCGTCACGGACAACACGCCGGCGGCGGCGCGCGCGCGGTCGCGACGTGTCGGCGGTGCGGCCCGCCACGCGATCCAGGCGAGAGCCGGCAGCATCAGGATGCCATTCACGCGGGTCGCCGTCGCCAGCGCGCCTGCGGCGCCGCCAAGCCACCAGCGCCGCGTGCGGAAACCGTAGAAGCTGAGCACCGTGAGGAGAAGAAACAGCGACTCCGTGTAGACGAGCCCGAAGAAGAACGCGAACGGGAACACCGCCGTCAGCACGACGGCTCGTTCGGCGCGACGGGCCGGCAGATCGAGACGTGCCAGGTGGAACAGCGCGATCATCGCGAGCGCAAACGAGGTCCAGGACACGAGAATCCCGCCGAGGTAGACATCGGACGGCGCGCGCCCGAAGAGAAGGCCGGCGCAACGCATGAGGATCGGGTACACGGGGAAGAACGCAATCTTCCCTGCCTTGCCGACACCGACCGGCGGTCCCCCCACGACGAAGCGGTAACCGTGGCGTGCGATCTGGTAGTACCAGCCGGCGTCGTAACGGGTGAACCCGTCCCAGAACGGACTAGGTCGATCGAACATCGTCACCGGGCCGGCCTGGTAGGCCGGAAATGTCACGTTCGCCAGAAACGCGAGGATCGCGGAGAGCATGCGAAACCCCAGCGCCGCCAGCGCGATCCGGACCGCGGCTGTGTTGAGGCACCTTGCGGATTGCGGATTGCGGACTGCGGATTCCGATTGCGGATTACGGTTGCGGATTCGCATGATGGACTGGCAGATACGATACCCGATTGGGACACGGGGTCTTCCGCCTGCTCCTCGCTCACATACTCAATCAAATCCCCAATCAAATCCGCAAATCAAATCCGCAATCCGCAGTCCACGATCCGCCATGTCCGCGGTAGAATGGCCTATGCCTCTGTTCGAATACGAATGCCGCGGCTGCAGCCGTCGTTTCGAGTACCTGACCCGCGACGGCCAGTCTCCCTCGTGTCCGGCGTGCAAAGGCGCGGATCTGCAGAAGCTGATGTCGGTCTTCGCGGCGCAGTCGAGCAGCCCGGCCAAGTCGTTCTCGGATCGCCCGATGAGCGCCTGCGGATCGTGCGGCGATCCACGCGGTCCCGGCGCCTGCTCGATGAATTAGCCGGCGGCCCGGTCCACCAGCGCCAGCGGCCGAATCGGGGATCCGGTCGCGCCGCGCAACTTCAGCGGGATCCCGATGAAGCCGAACTCGTAAATCCTCGCCGCCGCCAGCTCCTCGAGGTGAAGGTTCTCGATGATGTGGATGCCGTGCGTCACGAGCAGGTGCGCGTGGCCGAAGAGGGCCATCTTCGTGACGGGGTCGCGCTCGGTCATGCAGTCCCACGCCATGTTGTCGGCGCCGACCGCCGCGACGCGCTGCCGGGCGGCCCAGACATTTCCTGACTTCGACACGCCGGCGGCGTTCAGGTACGTAGACTCGTCGGTCCACGACGTCGCGTAGCCGGTTCGCACCAGCAGCACGTCGCCGGGCTGGACGGCGATCGACGCGGCGCCGGCGGCGGCCATGAGATCCTCGTCGGTAATCGCGTAATTCTGCGGCAGCTGCGCCACGCCTTTGAGCCCCGCGACGTCGAGCAGCACGCCGCGCCCCAGCAGCGGCTTCATCGTTTCGGCGCCCAGTTCGCGGTAGCCGTCGCTCCGTTCGACGTCGTCCACCTTCACGCCGCCGTAGAACGTCATGTCGCACGCCTGATGGCAGAGCGCGTCGATGTGCGTCCCGCTGTGCTCCATCATCGTCAACACGCCCGAGGCCCCCGAGCGCGGGCCGTGCTGATCGGGACGATACGAATCACGGTGACGGCGATGCAGGCCGTAGAAGTATCCCGGCTTGTGCGCGGGGTGCACTGGCATCCCCGCGAAGCGCGGCTGCTCGAGATCGAACACCCGGGCGCGGGCGAGCTGATCGATCAGGCTCATCGGCGTTCCCTCACCACATCGTCCGCGCGGGATAGCGGGTGACCATCGGATCGGGCGTCAGGATGGTCAGGCCGTGCACGATGGCCTGGCTGACGAGCAGTCGATCGAACGGATCGCGATGCAGCAGGGGGAGACGCGACGCATGCAACGCGGACTCCTCGTCAATTGCGAGCGTCGCGATGCCGCGCGCCGCGCGTATCGCGGGCACGAAGCGTTCAGGATGGTCGGGCAGCGTCAACCGTCCCGCCGCGTGCTTGATGGCGATTTCCCACGCCGACGCCGCGCTCAAGAACACCTGATTGTCGGGATCGCGGACCATCTCGGCGACGCGGGGCGGCAGCGGGGGGACGCCGCTCAGCGTCCAGAGGAAGGTACAGGTGTCGAGCAGCAGCTTCATCGCGAGCGCTTCCGCTCGGACGACGGCCCGTAGGGTGGACTGGATTCGGCCACTCGTGCGGTCCCGGCGCCCTTCGTCTCCGGGAACACGGATCCTGACTCGAACGCGTCGAGGAAGTCTTCCGGCATGGGATCGAAGAACGATGGAGGGATGACGATGCCCTTCACACCGCCGAGCGGTCGCGGCGCCGTGCGCGGCTGTTCGACCGCGCGGAGCTCCGCGACGGGGTGGTTGCGCTTGCAGATCATCACGCGCTCGCCGCTGGCCACCGCGTCGAGGTATTCGGACAGCTTGGCCTTGGCTTCGTTGATGTTGACCACAATCATAGTCATAATTATGACTATATGATGGACTCTGTCAAGGGGTGACCCGGTGCGGCGCGCGACGGCCGTCCGGGGCGTCGGTCACGCGGTGCGGGACGGATCACATGAGGCCGAGCAGGTGCTGCTGGCCGATCCACGTGCGCACGGCGTCGGCCGGCGCCGGGGCGCGGATGAACGTGCCTTGCGCCGAGTCGCAGCCGAGCGCCAGCAACCGCGCCTGGACCTCATCGCTTTCGACCCCTTCGGCGACGACCCTCAGCCCGAGGTTGTGCGCGAGATCGATTGTCGACCGCACGATCACATCGTCCTGCCCGGCGAGGAGCCCCGTGATGAAGGAGCGATCGATCTTCAGCTCGTCCACCGGCAGCTGCCGCAGATAGCTCAGCGACGAGTAGCCGGTGCCGAAGTCGTCGATGATGATGCGCACCCCCATGGCGTGCAGGTGGTTGAGGCAATCCAGCGACCGGGCGGGGTCCGACATCAGGATGTTTTCGGTGATCTCGAGCGCGAGCGACTCCGGCGGCGCGCCGTAGACGGCGAGCATATCGGCGATCCGCCGCGGCAGGCTGGGATCCTGCAGCGTCCGCGGCGACAGGTTGACCGCGACGGTCAGCGGCGGCACGGCCGCCGGCCGGCTCCACTCGCGGATCGCGGTCTCGATCACAATCGTCGTGAGCGGATTGATCAGGCCGGTCTGCTCGGCGAGATGGATGAACCCGTCCGGCATCACGCGCCCGTGGTGCGGGTGATTCCAGCGCACCAGCGCCTCGACACCGGTCACGACGCGGGTCGGCAGATGGACGATCGGCTGGTACTCGAGGTAGAACTGATTCTCGTCGAGACCCTTTCGCAATTCGGCGATCAGCGTCAGGCGGCGCTGGGTATGGCGATCCTGCTCGGGCGCGTACACCGCGATGCCGATGCCGTCGCTCTTCGCGACGTACATCGCGACGTCGGCCCGCTGCAGCAGCACTTCGGCCGACGTGCCGTGTTCCGGAAAGCACGCGATGCCGAGGCTGGCGCGGACGCTGAGCGCGCGGTGTTCGATGACGCACGGCTGCTCGATCTCGCGCAGCACCTTCTCCGCCGCGAGCAGCGCCCCGTCGATGTCGGTGACCGGCAGGACGACCGCAAACTCGTCGCCGCCCAGGCGCGCCACCGTGTCGGCCTCGCGCAGCGTGCCGCGGATCCGCGACGCGACACACTGCAGGAGGCGATCGCCGGCGTGGTGGCCCATCGTATCGTTGATTTCCTTGAAGCCGTTCAGATCGAGGATGAGCAGCGCGAGCGTGGAGCCGACGCGGTTGGCGACGCGCAGCGCCTGCGCGAGGCGATCGTGCAGCAGCAGGCGGTTCGGGAGGTCGGTCAGCACGTCGTGATACGCGAGGTACGCCAGCCGCTCCTCGACGCGACGCCGCTCGCGGCGCGCGAAGGCCTCGCTCAACTCGCGCTCCACCGCCGGCGCCAGGCGCTCCAGCCGGCTCTTGAGGATGTAGTCGCGCGCGCCGATCCGCATCGCCGCGACGGCGGCGTCTTCCCCGCTCGTCCTCGACAAGACGATGCACGGCAGATCGGCGTCGTGCTGGCGGATCAGATCCAGCGCCATCGAGGTCGGGAACCGGGCCATGGCCGAGTCGGCGATCGCGATGTCCCAGGGCTGGCGCTCGAGCGCGGCGGCCAGGGCCAGCGGGCCGTCCACGCGCTGGTGTTCGACGTGGCAGCCGGCGCGCGTCAGCGCGTGCACCACGAGCGCCTCGTCGTCGGACGAGTCATCGATCAGCAAGAGTCGAAGAACTGATGCCACAACACCCGTGGGTGAGCGCGACGGCCCCGGACAAGACGCTGGGGGAGCGTTCGTGCGGGCAGGGCGTGGGACTGTGCGGCTCCGAAATCGACTGCCGAGAGCCTAGCAGAATTCTACCTCATCCGTATAGCACTTTCGGCGATCTAGCGCATTCCTTTCACAAGCGCCTCGGCCGTGACGAACTGCGGCTCGATGTCCACCGGGATGGCGAGCAGCTTGTCGAGCGCCTTCTGCACGGGCGGCCGCACGATCCCCATCTTTTCGCCAAGCGCTTTGGCGGCGGCGTAGTTCCCCTCGGCCTGGATCGTCATGATGTCGCGCGTCAGGCCCGCGACCCCTTCCTTCACCCGATCGGCATTGACCGCGAACGTGCCGTCGCCGTTGATGAGGAAGCCGCGATGATCGAGCAGGTAGTTCAACTGGATCGCGATGCCGCGCCCGTGCGCTTCGTTCACGCCGAAGCGGATCGACCGGAACGCCGACGCGAGGTACGTGGTGTAGAGCGACTGTTCCAGCGACTTCGGCATCACCCCCTTGTCGATCAGGTGCTGGATGGCGAACAGCGCCGAGATGTCCGCCTTGGCTTCCTCGAGCGCGCTGTAGGTCTCCTTCAGCTCCTGCCGCACGGTCGTCTTCCGGCCGTTGACCGTGATGCTGTGCGGCCCGAGACCGTGCATCAGCTCGTGCACGACGATGTGGGTGAAAAAGGCGTCGAAGGAGAGCGCGCGCTGCTCGCCCGGCGGCAGGACGATCTTCGAGATCGGCAGCAGTGTCTTGGCGAACTTCGCGTCCTGCACGTTCTTCAGCATCACCCGCTTGGCGCCCTTCTCGCGAACGACGCGCTCGTCGTTCGGCAGGTTGAACGCCGCCGTCTGCACACCGCGGTTCCCGTCGCCCGAGGCGTAGATTTCGTTCACGACCGTGATGGGCGCCAGGGCGCCGAGCTTCGGGTTGCGCTGCCTGGGTTCGATCGGCAGGTGATCCTCGATGTCCTGCAGCTGGGCGGCGAGCTTCTGGAGCTTCGCGGTCTCGACCGGATCCTGCACCGTGACATAGGCCTCGAACCCGGCCTTGTAATTGAAGAGCTCGTCCTCGTAGACCTCGTACGGGCCGATGGTCGGCTCGATGGCGCCTTCAACCTCCATCCACGCGACGTCGCTGTCGTAATAGTCGTTGGACAGGAACGCGTCCGCGCGTTTCTCGAGGAAGGACTTCAGCGTGGGCTCGCCGGCCAGCCGCCCCGCCTCGCGCAGGAGACCCGCGGCGCGCGCGAGCTCGCCCTGATACTCGACGTTGTACGGCACCAGCGTGAACGCGTTGCCCGCGCGGCGGACGACGGTGAAGAACCCGGTCGCGCGGACGCGCTCGGCTTCGGGCAGCGACTGGATCCAGCGCTCGAGATCCGCCTTCGACGCGCCCTCCGGGTAGTAGTTGGCGCCCTCCGGTTTGGCGGGCGCGCCGGGCACGAACGCGGCGTTGTGATCCAGGCGCGACCACGGACCCTTGTTGACCAGGAAGTAGTGCAGGCGCGCACGCCCCTCGGCCGACTGATCGCGCGCCAGGTCCGCCAGCATCGCGTCGTTGCCCGCCCACACCTGGCGCAGGAACAGGGCGTCGACGATCTTCGACGCCTCGACCAGCCTGGCCAGCACACGGCGATCGGCGTCGGAGAGCTTCGAGAGATCCGCGCTGATATCGGTCGGCGCGAACCGTGCGGCCATCCGCTGGAGCGTCTGCGTATCAGCCATGCGGGCGTCCTGGGCGCGGGCGAAGACCGCGGCACACGCCAGCAGCCCCACGCCGGTCATCCACGCTTTCGTCGTATGTCGGTTCATTCTTCGTAGTTTACAACTTACAGATACGGACGTGACCGGACCGATCCGTAAGCTCTGTTTTGTGATCGGCGAAAAACGGCCTGACCTGGCGGGTACGGCAACGGCACACTTTCCGCATCTCGCGCCAGCATGGATCCTGCACTCGCATCGTCGTCGACGCCTGCACCGGTCGCGTTCGAAGACGGCATCGGCACGCGGCGCCTTGCCGTCGATCGCTCGCGCAACGAGACGGTCGAAATGCTCTGTCTCCGGAGCGAGCTCACCGCCGTGCCGTCGTTCGAGTTCGCGCTGCGTGAACGACTGAGCCATCTCGCCGCCTTCAGCCACGCGTGCTACGGCCGCGTGCGCAGCGTCGAACGGCTGAAGGATTCCGCGTCCACCCTGGCGCTCGTGTCCGACGTCACCCCCGGCATGCGGATGTCCGAGATGCTGCGCTTCGCCGAAGCCGCGGACGTCACGCTGGACATCGACGCGGCGCTCTGCCTGTTGCGCCAGCTGGTGCCGGCGGTGGCCATGCTGCACGAGAACATGCCGGACATCGCCCACGGCGCGATCGCCGCCGAGCGCCTCATCGTCACCCCGGGCGCGCGGCTGATCGTCGTCGAGCACGTGATGGGCTCGGCGCTCGAGCAGTTGCGCTTCTCGCAGGAGCGGTATTGGCGGGAGCTGCGCATCGCCGTCCCGCGATCCGCGGGACTGCCGCGATTCGACCACCGCGCCGACGTCACGCAGCTGGGCGTCGTCGCGTTGTCGCTGATCCTGGGACGGCGGCTGCTCGACGAGGAAGCGCCGTCGCGGCTGGGTGATCTCGTGTCGTCGGCGTGGGCCGTGTCGACCCGCGGCGGGCTCGAGCCGCTGCCGGCCGGCCTGCGCGCCTGGCTGATGTGCGCGCTGCAGCTCGACGCGCGCAACTCGTTCGAGTCGGCGGTCGACGCGCAGGAGGAGCTCGAGCGCGTGCTCGGCGAGAGCGACTACCTCGCCGCGCCGGCGACGCTCGAATCGTTTCTCGAGCGTTACCGCGCCGCCACCGAGCCGCCCGCCGCCGTCGCGATCCCGGAGCCGCCGCCGCGTCCGACCCCTGCGCCGGCCCCCGCGTCCGTTCACGCGGCGGTCCCGCAACCGAAACCCACGCCTCTGCCGCCTGTCGTGACGGCCGCGCCGATCGCGCTCAACCCTGTCGCCGTGCCGCCACCGACTGCCCCGGCTGCGCCGGCTGCGATCGTGCGCCCGCCGGCGCCCGCGCCGGCGCCAACCCCTGCGCCCGTGCATGCGCACGTGCAGACGCCGGCGCCCGTCGTGTCCGCGCCGCCGCCGGCGGCCAGGAACGAGCCCGCGGTCCTCGCCGCGCCACTCGACATGTTTCCGGTCCACGACGACGAGGCGACGCTTGGCGGCCGGCCGCGGTGGCAGCTGGCCGTCGCCGCCGTCGTGCTGATCGCGATCGCGGGCGCCGGCGTCACCGCCGCGCGCCGCTACACGGCACCGAGCACCGCGAGCACTGAAGGCACGCTGGTCATGACGTCTAACCCGCCGGGCGCGAAGCTGTTCGTCGACGGCGTCGAGCGGGGCGCCACGCCGCTGACCGTCACGCTCAAGGCCGGCGCGCACGCGCTCGAGCTGCGCGGCGATGGACCCGCGCGCCTGATGCCGATCACCATGACCGCGGGCGCACAGCAGACGCAGTACATCGAGCTGGCGAAGACGGCGTCCACGTCCGGCCAGCTGCAGGTGCGGACCGAGCCGGCCGGCGCGAAGGTCAGCGTGGACGGCACGCCGCGCGGCGTCTCGCCCGTCACGATCGCCGAGCTGACGCCAGGCGAGCACGCGGTGCTGCTCGAAAGCGACCGCGGATCCGTGAAGCAGATCGTCTCGATCGAAGCCGGCATCACCGCGTCGCTCATGGTGCCGCTCGGCGCCTCCGAGGGCGCGCCGGTCTCGGGGTGGGTGGCGGTCACCGCCCCCGCCGACGTGCAGGTGTTCGAGAACAACAGGCTGATCGGCACGAGCCAGAGCGATCGGCTGATGGTCTCGGCCGGACGCCACGACATCGAGCTCGTCAACGAGACGCTCGGCTATCGCGCGTCGCGCACGGTGCAGGTGTCGCCGGGCAAGGTGACGCCGATCCGGATCGAGTTCCCCAAGGGCACCATCGCGCTCAACGCGGTGCCGTGGGCCGAAGTGTGGGTGGACGGTCAAAAGGTCGGCGACACCCCCATCGGCAACCTGCCGCTCGCCCTCGGCGCGCATGAAATCGTCTTCCGCCATCCGGATCTCGGCGAACAGCGCCATGCGGCCACGGTCACGCTCACTTCGCCGACGCGCCTCAGCGTCGACATGAGGAAAAAATGAAATCCTATTTCGTGGCCGCACTCGTCGCCGGCAACATCCTGGCGGGCGTCCGCGTGAGCGCGCAGGAGGCGGACCTTTCCGCGGCCCGCGACCTCTACGCCTCGGCCGCCTACGACGATGCGCTGACGGTGCTGAACCGGCTGCGTTCGTCGGCACATCCAAGCAGCCAGTCGCGCGCGATCGAGCAGTACCGCGCGTTCTGCCTGCTCGCGCTCGGCCGGTCCGCCGACGCGGAGCAGGCCATCGAAGCCGTCGTCGCCGCCGAGCCGTCGTTTCAGCCTGGCGACGGCGACGCGTCACCGCGCGTCCGCCTGGCGTTCACCTCGGTCCGCCGCCGGATGCTGCCGTCGATCATCCAGCAGCGGTACGCGGTCGCGAAGGCGGCCTTCGATCGCAAGGAGTTTGCCGCCGCCGCCAACGGCTTCGCGGAGGTCCTGACCGCGCTCGCGGATCGGGACGTCGCGTCGGAAGCCACACAGCCGCCGCTGTCGGATCTGCGCACGCTCGCCGGTGGCTTCCAGGAGCTCGCAGCGAAGGCTGCGGCGCCGCCGCCGCCGCCGGCACCCGCGCCTGCCGCGATTCCGGCACCGCCGCCACCGCCGCCGGCCGCACCGCGTGTCTACCTCGGCGGGGAGACGGGGGTCATCCCGCCGGGCATCGTCAGCCAGGCGTTGCCGCCGTTTCCGGGGCAGATCGTCATCCCCCGCAATGGGAAGCTGGAGGTGGTGATCGACGAATCCGGCGTCGTCGAATCGGCGATCATGGCCGGATCCGTCGCGCCGAACTACGACGCGATGGTGCTCGCGGCGACCAAGGCGTGGCGCTTCCAGCCGGCCACGCTGAACGGCGTGCCTGTCAAGTTCCGCAAGACCGTTCAGATCATCATCAAACCGACCTCCTAGCGCCGTAAACGCCCATCGAACTCGGCGAAGGGCATCACCTCGTCAGCGCCCCTCACGTACAGGCCGCTCGATCGACGTGGAAACGGTTTTAGGTCCGTGCTGTTACAGCGGATGTGAATCTGGGTAGCGGCGTTCTCAATGTGGTAGCCATCGCTCGTACATGGCGAGCCGGGAGGCATCGAGGCCTCCCGTTCGTGGGGTGGGTGTGTGCCGGCCGTCAGATTGACGACCGGGCGAAGCGTTGCTCATATCAAGAGCAAGCGCGGTGCCAGCCCTCACTCGATAACGCCCGCCTGGGTCTTGCGCTTGCGGCGCACCACCACGAACCCGATTCCGATCGCCACCGCCGTCGAGAAGAGAATCAGAACGCCCATTTGCTGCCTCCTGTGTATGACGACCGCCGATTCGACGTGTTCACGACCGCGCGTCGTCCGATGCCGTCGCGGTGGACACCGGCTCGAGGTAGAGGCGATCGCCGGGCAGAACCTGTCCCCACGCGAGCGTACCCGCCGCCAGCTCGATCACCGCGCGCCCGCCCGCCGCGATCGCAATTCGCCATGGGCGCAGGCCGCGCACGACTTTGACCGTGTAGCCCTGACGGTCGACGAAGACGACGTCGATGGCGAAGCGCATGCCCGCGGTATGAACCGCGGTGCACGGCGCGAGCAGCATGGCGGATGCTTCGTCCAGGCGGTCCCGTCCCAGGAGTCCCCGCCGGCGCGACTGCCTCGTGCCTGCAATTTCCACCGAGGTCGCCAGGGTCTGCCTGGTGCGCTCGTTCCTGAGCGCGACATGCTGCACGGTCATCAGAAGAGCCCTGGCAGGAGGTGCCAGCCCACACGGCGGCAATACCGCTGATACGTCACGTCGGCGCTCAGGACCCGTTCCTCCATGAGCGCGCGCAGGACGAGGGCGGTGTCCGCGACCAGGATGACGGCGGCGTTCCAGAGCGTCGGGTACGCCATGAAGAAGGCGACATGCGTCACGAGATAGCCGGTGTAGATCGGGTGCCGCACCAGCGTGTACGGCCCGCGGACTACGACGCCGCGATTCGCCGGCACCAGGCCGAAGCTGCGTCCGAGCGTCATCTTTCCGAGCAGCACGATGCCGAGGCCCACGGCGGACAGCATGGCGGTTGCGGCGTCGACGGCCAGCGGCGTCGTGACGCTCGCGCGCAGCAGCGGCGGTCCCGCGAGCGACAGGGCGGTCATCACGGCCGCGGCGGCGGATCGATCCACGACCTGCGCCCGCCGGCGCGCGATCGTCAGGATGACGACGAGCGATTCGCCGGCCAGGAGCAGCAGGCCAGTGACCCGGCCGGTGCGCATGAAATCGGCGAAGATGTTGAGGGAGAGCAGCGTGAACAGCCCGCCGATCGTCGCGCGTGCGAGCAGATCGGTGAGCGCGCCGTACGGCCGGTCGGCGACGACGCGAGACGAAGCCGGGTCGGGCAGGAACCGGGCCACGAGAGCGTGTGCGGTCATCAGTGCACCTCCATTCGACTGGACGGCCTCGGGCGTGGCTTCGGCGTCATCGGCGACGTCTCCTCCACCGTTCCCACGAAATACGACGCGCACGCGGCGTCGAGCAGCTCGCGCGTGATGACCGGTTCGATGCCGCGGTACCGGCACAGGGCGGTGACCTGGTCCAGCAGATCGCGCGGGTGGCACGCGCGCAGCGCGCGTCCCACCGGGTTGTAGTGACGGCGCTGCAGGTAGGCCACCATCACCTGGTGAAAGCGCAGATTCCGCCGCCGGCAGTTCAGCTCGAAGATGCGCGTGAACTGGTCCACCGTGGGATCCGCGACCGGGATCTTGTAGGGAATGCGGCGCAAGAACGCTTCATCGGCAAGCGACTCGGGCTTCAGGTTGGTCGCGAACACGATGAGCACGTCGAACGGCACCTGGAACTTCTTGCCGGTGTGCAGCGTGAGGTAGTCCACGCGGCTCTCGAGCGGCACGATCCAGCGGTTCAGCAGGTCTTCCGGCCGAATGCGCTGACGGCCGAAATCGTCGACGAGAAACACGCCGCCGTTGGCCTTGAGCTGAATGGGCGCCTCGTAGAACTTCGCGATCGGGTTGAACGCCAGATCCAGCATATCCAGCGTGAGCTCTCCGCCCACCATCACGACGGGACGGCGGATGCGGACCCAGCGGCGGTCGCGCGGGGCGACCGCGATGACACTGGACGTGTCGGAGTCCGCCTCGAGCGAATCGTGGTTGATCGGATCGAACATGGTGATGGTATGGCCGTCGACGTCGATGGCGTGCGGCATGTACATGTCGCCGCCCAGCGTCCGCCCCAGGCCTTCCGCGATCACGGTCTTCCCGTTTCCGGGTGGTCCGTAGAGGAACACCGCCTTGCCGCCATTCAACGCCGGGCCCAGCTGCTCGAGCACCTGATCGCCGACGATGAGGTGTGAGAAGCCCTGCCGAAGCCGTTCCCGGTCCAGGTATCCGCGCGCCGCCGCCAGCGCACGCATCTGGCCGACGTAGCTCGCGAGCGGCACCGGCGCGGGACCGACATACTGGCAGGCGTCGAAATGCTGGCGCGCGCGCTCGCGGCCCGCGTCGGTCAGCGAGTACCGGTAGCCGGCGGACCCCGATCCGGTGGTTCCGCGCACTTCGACCAGCTGCTCGGCGCGCACGTGCTCGATGAGCGGTTCGAGAATCGCGTAGGGCAGGCGCAGGCGTTCGGCCACCACCAGGCCGGTCGCCTCGCCGGTATGGAGCGTCTTGATCAGGAGACGCTCGATCTGATCCACGGACAGACCCGTCTCGCGAAGAGAGGTCGGCACGGGCGGCACCGGCGCCGTCGCCGGGATGTCGGCTGCTGACACGTCGGTCGCGCTCATTTCTGCGCCATGGGGACGAGGACCTGGACGAACTTGATCGCGGCCGGCCCGATGGTCACGACCCAGATCGCGGGAAAAATGCAGAACACCAGGGGGAATACCATCTTGACCCCGGTCTTGGCCGCGGCTTCCTCGGCGCGCTGGCGCCGCTTGGTCCGGACCGTCTCGGAGTGCACGCGCAGCGACTGGGCCACGCTCGTGCCGAATTTGTCGGTCTGCACCAGCATCGCGACGAGCGACACGATATCGTCCACGCCCGTCCGCTCGGCGAGGTTTCGCAGCGCGTCGACGCGGCCCTTGCCGGCGCGCAGTTCGAGGTTGATCAGCTTCAGCTCGTCGGCGAGGTCCGGGTGGGCGAAGGCGATCTCTTCGCCGACGCGCTGGATCGCCTGATCGAGGCCGAGCCCCGCCTCCACGCTGACCACCAGGAGGTCGAGCGCATCGGGCAGCCCGAGCCGGATGCGATGCTGCCGCCGCTTCGCCATGCGGCCGAGCGCCATGCTCGGCAGGAGGTAGCCGAGGGCGCACGCGGCCAGCGCGATCAGCAGGTTCGGATGGATGACGATGGGCGTGGCGAACAGCGCGAACGCGCCCAGCGCGCAGGCAAGCCGGATGCCGAAAAACACTGTGATGGCTTCGTGGCTGCGGTAGCCGGCGGTCGTCAGCTTCCGCTGCAGCTTGCCCATCTCGGCGGGCGACTGAGGCGTCGCGCGGCCGATTTTCTTGAGCGTGTCGAGCGCGACGCGCCTGTAGGCCCTTTCGTCGGCGGCAGGTGTGACCTGTTCGCCGGTCAGCACCTCGCCAAGGCGGCGCTCGATGGTCGCCGCCCCGCCGGTCGCCAGGGCCATCGCGCCCGCCGCAATCAGGAGCGACGCAAAAAGGAACGCGAGCAGCGGAAGCAGCAGCACCACACTACACCTCGATCTTGATGACCTGGCGAATCCACAGGAAGCCGACGGTCTGCATGACGACGGCGCCCATCAGCATCATCTGGCCCATCCGCTCGCGGAACAGCAGCTGCATGTGCTCGGGATTGATGACCGAGAGCGCGACAGCGAGCGCAGCGGGCAGCGCGAGCAACACGTAGCCGGTGAAGCGGCCGTGCGCCGTGTGCACGCGCACCTGACGGCGGATCTTGAATCGCTCACGCACGACGTGCGCCAGATTCTCGAGAATCTCCGACAGGTTGCCGCCGGTGTCGCGCTGGATGAGGACCGCGGTCACGAAGAAGCGAACGTCCAGGCTCCCGATGCGGGCGGCCATCTCGTTCAGCACGTCGCGCAGCGGCAGCCCGAAGTTCTGCTGGTCGAACGTCTTCTTGAACTCGGGGCCGACCGGATCCGGCAGTTCTTCGGCGGCCATGCCGAGCGCGGTCTGCAGCGCATGCCCCGCGCGGATGGCGCGCGACAACAGATCGAGCGGTTCGGGAAACTGTTCCTCGAACCGTTTCAGCCGCGTCGATCGGCGGTGCACGAGCCAGGCGAACGGCGCCGAGCCCGCAAACAGCGTAGCCATCGCGGGCGCGTACGGCTGCGGCGCGAAGAGCGCAGTGACCCCGGCGGCCACCGCAGCGGCGACCACGCTGATGATCACGATTCCGCTCGGAGTCGTCTGCACGCCGGACTGATCGATGAGTCGCGCGAGACGCGA
>JAYVYV010000537.1:0-6242 GCA_043783985.1 Acidobacteriota bacterium
GTGCTGCCTGGCGTGACCGTCGAAGCGGCCAGCCCCGTGCTGATTGAAAAAGTCCGCACCGCCACCACCGACGGCGAAGGCCGCTACAACCTGATCGACTTGCGGCCCGGCACCTACACCGTCACCTTTACGCTCCCCGGCTTCAACGCGGTCAGACGGGAGGGCATCGAGCTCTCGGCGGGATTCACGGCCACCGTGAACGGGGATCTGCGGGTCGGCTCGCTCACCGAGACGATTACGGTGAGCGGAGCGTCGCCGCTCGTGGATACGACGAACGTCCGCAAGCAAACCGTGGCGACGAAAGAACTGCTGGACGCGCTGCCGACCGGCATGAAACACATCAATACGCTGGTGACGCTCACCCCCGGGTTCCAAGGCGTCACCGATGTCGGCGGCCGCTATATGGCCGAGCCGGGCGCCTATCATGGCAAGCGCGGCGTCAAAGTGATGTTCGACGGCATGGGCATCGAAAACAGCGCCGGCAACAGCAGCTACCAGATCAACGCGGCGATCGTCGAGGAAATGGTCCTGCAGACGAGCGGCATCTCGGCCGAGGTCAACGCCGACGGCCCCGTGATGAACGTGGTGCCCCGTGAAGGGGGCAATACCTTCAAGACCATTCTGCAGGGCGCGTACAGCAACGACAAGATGGAAAGCACCAACCTGACCGACCAGCTGCGCGCCAGGGGCCTGAAGACGCCGAACAAGACGTTGAAGCTGTTTGACGAGTCGGTCAGCCTGGGCGGTCCGATCAAGAAGGACAAGCTGTGGTTCTTTGCCGCGTTTCGGACGTGGGGCCTCGCCCGGCAGTTTGCCGGTGTCTACTGGAACAAGACGCAGAACGAGCTCCTGACCCCGCCGGGGGCGGAACGGGAAGTGGTGCGGCTCACCCCCTGGGTGGATCGCCCGCAGGACGTCAAAAGCGGCCGGTGGGAATGGTACGACTCGTACATTGGTCGAGCGACCTGGCAGATCGCGTCCAAGCACAAGATGAACTTCATGATCGACAATCAGCGGGCGTGCAACTGCGGGTCGACGTCGGCCGCCGTCCTACAGGAAGTCGGGGGAGGATATCGGTTCGAGCCCAATCGCTTCATGCAGGCCACCTACACCTCGCCGCTGACGAGCAAGCTGCTGCTGGAAGCGGGCGTGGGCGCGTCCATCTCCCAGTGGAATGCCTTCTGGCAGCCCGGCGTGCAGGCGAAGACAGTGAACATCACCGATGTGGGGCTTGGCCTCACCTACGGGGCGACCGCCACTTACCGCGGCCACCCCGACTACACGAACCGCTTCATGCAGCGGTTCGCGGCGACCTACGTCACCGGATCGCATGCGGTCAAGGCCGGGATCCAGCGCGAAGAGCTGTTCACGGATAACTACTTCCTCTCCAATGGCAACGTCAGTTATACGTTTCGGAACGGCACCCCGCTCGCCCTCACCCAACGAACGACACCGTATCTGGAGCAGGACGGCGCCCACGAGCTCGGGATCTTTGCCCAGGATCAGTGGAGGATCAGTCGCTTCACGTTCAATTACGGTCTGCGGTTCGATTACGTGAACGGCTATGTGCCCGCGCAGAATCTCCCGGGCGAACCCAACCAGCCGCAGTTTGACGATCGGTTCCCCGGCGTGCCGAGGCTCAATCCGTGGGTCGGCGAGCGCAGCTTCCCGAAGATCACCGGGATCCCCAACTGGAAGGATCTGGATCCGCGGCTGGGTCTCGCGTGGGATCTGTTCGGGAATAACCGGACAGCCCTCAAGGTGTCGGTGGGGCGTTTCGTCGCCAAGACCAACGTGGACGTGGCGGTGTTGCTCAACCCGATCACGACGACCGTCAACGCCGCCAACCGCGCGTGGACTGATCTCAACCAGAACTACGTCCCGGATTGCAACCTGGGTAATTATGCCGCGAACGGCGAGTGCGGCCCGCTCGACAACCAGTTCTTCGGCTCGAACAATCCGGCGGCCGTCCGCTGGTCCGACGCCGTACGCGAGGGCTGGGGCGTGCGAGACCACAACTGGGAGTTCGGGGCGGAACTGCAGCACGAGATCACCCGCGGACTGTCCGCCAACGCCGGCTACTACCGCAACACGGGTGGCTATTTCCGCAATACGGACAGCGCACAGCGGGTGAACAACAACCTGGTGGTGGGACCGGCGGACTTCGACCAGTACTGCGTCACCGCGCCCCGTGATCCGCGGCTGCCCAATGGCGGGGGCTATCAAATCTGTGGTCTCTCCAACGTCAAGCCCGAGAAGTTCGGTCAGGTCCAGCTCCAGGTGGATCCCGTAGCGGATTTTGGCAAGGACATTCGCGTCAACGACTTTTTCGGGGCTGGATTGACCGCGCGGCTGGCCAGGGGCATCCGGATCGGCGGCGGCTTTGACGCCGGGCGCTCAGTGAAGGATCAGTGCTTCGTCGTCGATTCGCCGGGGCTCACCACGTTCGTTCCAGGAGGTTTTTTCGGAGCGGGCTTTAATAACGCCAGCTTTGGGCCGCAGACCACCACCACCATCGATGGAAAACAGACCTGTCGAATCGTTACGCCCATCACGGCCCAAATGCAGCTCAAGCTGAACGGCAGCGTTCCGCTGCCGAAAGGCTTCGTCGTGAGCGGCGTGTTCCAGGACAGTTCGGGCGCCCCCATCGAGGCACTCTACGCGGCGCCGACTGCCGACGTCGCGCTGTCTCTGGGACGTAATCTGGCGGGCGGCGCCCGTACCGTCAACGTGCCACTCGTCCTTCCGCAGACGCTGTACGAAGGCCGGATCCGGCGCCTCGACCTCCGGGTGACCAAGACCCTCCAGCTGCGGGACCGGGTCAGCCTGCAGGTCAACGTCGACGCCTACAACGCTTTGAACTCCAGCGCCATTCAGTCGATCAACTCGACGTTCGGTCCGAGCTGGCTGAGCCCGACCGCGATTCTCGATCCGCGGATCTTTCAACTGAGCGGTCAGTTGCGCTTCTGAGCACCGAACAGGCCTGTGTGCCTGAAATTTTCAGTGTCCGTCGCGCCGGCGCCTTTGCACGTGTCGCGCCCGTCACAGGAATGTTGTGTCCAGAACGCGACGCGAGACGTGCAGGCTGGGACCGATCGAGACTCTGTTTGGACGGAAGGTGTTGCCTCTGTCGATGGACCGCATGCAGGTGGTGCGCCCGGCTGGACTCGAACCAGCGACCCCCGGCTTAGAAGGCCGGTGCTCTATCCGGGCTGAGCTACGGGCGCACGCGGACGGATGTGCCAGTGTAGCAAGTCCGCGTGACACAATGGGCCGGTGATCTGTCCCAGATGCGACGCGTCACCCGCGCGGCCGCTCGGCCAGGCGGGGTCGCCGCTCGAATGGTTCGCGTGCCCCTCCTGCCAACACGTCTGGGCCGACGGCGTTTCCATACCCGCCCCCGCCACCACGCCAGCGTCGCGTCGACCCACCGGCGACTCACGCAAGCACGTCCTCGTCGTCGACGATGACACGCTGACGCTGGACCTGGTGGAGCGCACGCTGGCGGACTATCGCGTGTCGACGGCGCGCGACGGGGGAGAAGCGCTCGCGATCCTCTCGACGAACCAGCCTGTGCACCTGCTGCTGACCGACTACCTGATGCCGGTGATGACCGGCGAAGAGCTCGTGAACCGCGCGCGCGTGCAGCGGCCCGGCCTGCCGGTGCTGATCATGACCGGCCACGGTCGCGCGATCGCCGCCGCCGACCCGGCGTGGTGGGCGGCGGAGCGTCACCTGGGCAAGCCCTTCCGCCTCGAGGCGCTTCGTGAGGCGGTCGAATCGCTGATCGGTTGACCGCCGGTACCGCCCGCGCCGCATGTACAATCCCTTCCGGATGCGCACCGACTTGGACCGGATGCTGAGGACCTACGCCGAACTCACGGTGAAAATTGGGCTGAACCTGCAGCCGCGCCAGCGCCTGCTGATCATCGGTCCGGTGGCCAACGGCGGCTGCTCGCTCGAAGCGGCGCCGCTCGTCCGGCAGATCACCGCCGTGGCGTACGACGCGGGCGCGCCGTTGGTCGAGACGCTGTGGGGCGACGAAGCGCTGCTCGGGGCACGGCTGCAGCACGCGCCGCGCGACTCGTTCGGCGAGTTCTCCGCGTGGCTGCCCAGGGCGCTCGCCGAGCACGTCGAGGCGGGTCACGCGGTGCTGTCAATCTATGCCAACGATCCGGATCAGCTGAAGGATTACCAGCCCGACCTCGTCGCCCAACTGCAGCAGACCACTGCGCGCGCCGTCCGTCCGTTCCGCGAGCACATCTCACGCAACCAGACGAACTGGGGCGTCGTCGCCGCGGCGGCGGTGGCGTGGGCGGCGCGGGTGTACCCGGAGCTCCCGCCGGCCGACCAGATGAACGCGCTGTGGGGCGCGATCGAGCGCCTGTGCAGGCTCGACCGTCCCGATCCGATCGCCGCGTGGGAAACGCACCTCGCGGCGCTTGCCGCGCGCACGGATCACCTGAACGCGAAGCAGTACACCGCGTTGCGGTACACCGGGCCGGGCACCGCGCTGACCATCGGGCTGCCGGAGGGACACTGCTGGGTCGGCGGACGATCCACGAGCGCGTCGGGGATCCGCTTCGCGCCGAACCTGCCGACCGAAGAAGTGTTCACGATGCCGCACAAAGATCGCGTCGACGGCACCGTGCGGTCCACCAAGCCGCTCAGCTACGGCGGCACGCTGATCGACGGTTTCAGCCTCACCTTCGACGAAGGACGCGTCGTCGACGTGAAGGCGGAGAAGGGCGCGGACGTGCTGCAGCGGCTGGTGAAGATGGACGGCGGCGCGGCGCGGCTGGGGGAGATTGCGCTGGTACCGCACAACTCGCCGGTCGCGCAGACCGGTGTGCTGTTCTACAACACGCTGTTTGACGAGAACGCCGCGAGCCACGTGGCCCTCGGCGCCGCCTACAAGTTCACGCTGCGCGGCGGCGAGACGATGAGCGACGAGACATTCGAGCACGCGGGCGGCAACCGCAGCGCCACGCACGTCGACTTCATGATCGGATCGCCCGACCTCGACATCGACGGCGTGCTGGCCGCCGGCGGCGTAGAGCCGGTCATGCGCCGCGGGGACTGGGTATAGCTGAGCTTCGGTGTCGGTATAGCTGAGCTTCGGTGTCGGAGTTTGGCGGTGTCGGAGTTCGGTGTCGGAGTTTGGTGTCGGAGTTCCATTGGGGAAGGCTCGATGCGTTCACGTTTCCTCGCCGTTGTCGTGACCCTGGCCTTGGGGTGCTCCGGCGCCGCCGGCCGGGCGCAAACTCGTCAGCGGCTGAACCCGATGATCGATCTACTCGAGCAGAAGAAACCGCTCTTCGGCGTCTACTGGCCGGGCAACCCGCAGGGGCGCCGCGGCGGTCCGCCGCCGGCCGACGCCGTCAAGAAATCAACCGCCGACTGGGCGAAGGAGGCGCTCGCCTACCGCAACGCCGACTTCCTCTTCAACGGCAGCATGGAAGGCGGCGTCGATCGCGCGATCGGCGGCGTCGCCGACTTCGTCAAGGCGGCCGCCGACGCCGGCGCGCTCACCAAGACGCCATTCCTTCGCTTCGCGCACCCGCTGATGGTCAAGGCGCCGAAGATCGCGCCGGACCTCGCGACCGGCGCCCGGACCATCGGCCGCGAGCTGAATCTCGGCGTCAGCGGCATCATGTTCGTCGAAACCGAAAGCGCCGAGGAGGTGCGCGCCGGGATCGCCGCGATGCGCTTCGCGTCCCGGGGCGGCACGCGTTCGGAAGACGTCGGCATGGCGCCGGCGATCTGGGGGATGACGGAGCCGCAGTACAAGCAGAAGGCCGATCTCTGGCCGCTCAACCCCGACGGCGAGCTCGTGAACTGGACAATCGTCGAGAGCAAGGAAGGGCTCGCGCACGTGCGCGAGATCGCGGCGGTGAAAGGGATCGGCGTGCTGTGGCCAGGCGCCGGCACGCTGCGCGGCGTCTTCTCGACGACCAACGCTGCGGGCGAGCGCGTGCTCGACACCGCCGGGTGGGAGCAGGCGATTCAGCAGGTCCTGGCCGCGTGCAAGGAATTCCGCGTCCCCTGCGGGTTTCCCGCGACCCCCGCCGATATCGAGATGCGGATGAAACAGGGCTTCAGCGTGTTCGTGATGAACTGGGGCGACGCCGGCTTCAAGGCGGTCGATCTGGGACGCGCGGCGTCGGGGCGGTGATGTTCGACCTCGGGGAGTTCCTGCATTACGCCGAACGCGTGCGCGAGCGCACGCGCCGCGTGGCCGC
>JAYVYV010000538.1:0-17863 GCA_043783985.1 Acidobacteriota bacterium
CCGCCCGACGTCTACTTCAATCGGAGCCGGCGGAGCCCCGAGCGGGAACGGTTCGATCTCCGCGTCAGCCACCTGACCGCCGACGAGGGGTGACCTCGGGCTGAAGCGCGCACCTCGAGACACCGAGTATGGAGGCACAAGATGGGGAGCAATGCGTTGTCCGCTTTGACGGATCAACCCGCGCTGGATGCCTTGGCTGAGCCGCTCAGCCGCGCCGTTCGAGGCGCGTACGAGTCGGCAGGGGATGCCGGCCGGCGCGCCAAGAATGCGATGCATGGCGTGTGGCTCGGTCATCCGCTGCACCCGGTATTCACCGATATTCCGATCGGCGCCTGGACGACCGCGCTCGCCCTCGATATCGCTGCGGCGGCGGAAGGCGATCGGGGATTGGCGCGAGCCGCCGATTTCGCGATCGCGGTGGGTCTCGTGGGTGCGGTCGGGTCCGCGGCGACCGGCCTCACCGACTGGAGCGAAACGTCGGGCCAGGCGCGACGGACCGGGCTCGTCCATGGCCTGATGAATATTGCGGCGACCGGCCTGTTCGCCGTGTCCTACGCGCTGAGAAAAAACGGATCTCGTGCGGCGGGGCAGACGTGCTCGGCAGCCGGGCTCGCCGTCGCGGCGGCGGCGGCGTACCTGGGCGGCTCGCTGGTCTACGATCGACGCATCGGCGTGACGCACGCCGATGTGGACCTGCCCGCTGACTTCACCCCGGCCGCTGACAGCGCCAGCGTCCCTGAGCATTCGATGACCCGTGCGCACGTTGGCTCTGCCGATGTCCTCGTCGCGCGTCAACACGGCCGGGTTTGCGCGCTCGTGCATTCCTGCACACACCTGGGCGGTCCGCTCTCAGAGGGGACGCTCAAAGACGGATCGGTCGTGTGCCCGTGGCACGGCTCGGAGTTCGCGCTTGACGACGGTCATGTGCTCAACGGACCGGCAACACAGAACCAACCATGTCTTGTCGTGCGGGAAACCGGAGGCAAGATCGAAGTGAAAGGGCCGAGCGCACTTTGAACCCGAACGTCGCCTGAGCTGAGGACACCTCAGGCGTCTTCGGGGGTCAGACGCTGCGGTCTCCCCGGACCTAGAACCCGCTCCACCTGTTTTCGGAATGTCTGCACCTCATTCGCAAGACGCTGCGTTCGCGCTCGGAGGGCTTCCAGTGACAGGCGATGGGGCGATCGGCGTTCGACGACGGGACGGTCACTCCTCACGCTCTGTTTTAGAGCAGCAATCGTGCCATTTTTGTTATTCGGCGCTGTCAACCCGGCCGCTGCGCTGAGCCATTGGCCGTAGCCTCGTCTCAGCGGTCATCAGCGGCGGTAATCAACTCGGGCGAGTACGTGGCGTTCAGCCGTCCCGCGAGCGCGCCATGCCACTCAGGCACGCAGGTAGAATGAGCGCTTGTCAGAAAATGTGCCGTCGCCGCGCCAGCGCGCGGTGAACGATCTTGTCGAGGCGGCGCTGCAGATCGATCCGCCGGGCCAAGAGGACTTCCTTCGGGAGGCGTCCTCCGGAGACCCGGCGCTCGCTGCCGAAGCCTTGCGGGTGCTCCGGGAGCTTCTTCGTCCGGACGGCATTTTCGATCCCGTTTCGTCCGATCGCGATGCCCGTCGGCCGCTGACGGACATCCACGGTCCGGACGTCACGCCGGGCGACGATGGGGACGCCCCGACCCTGGACCCCGGTCTACATGCGGCGGCCCGTGGGGCGGCCACGGAGGATTTCGCGGGCACCGCCCGGTTCGAGATCAGGCGGCGGCTCGGCGCCGGGGGCTTCGGCACGGTCTACGAGAGTTACGACCGGCAACAACAGCGCGTCGTTGCGATCAAGGTCCTGCGGCACACGGAATTCGTCGATCGGTTCAAGCGCGAGCTGCGTGCGATCGTCGACGTCCGTCATCCGAACCTCGTCGAGGTGTACGAGCTGTTCTGCGAAGGCTCCACGTGGTTCTTCACGATGGAGCTCGTGGCCGGCGTGAACCTGCTCGCCTATGTCGAGCACCAGCAACCTTCGACGCAGCACCCGTCCGGACCCGCGTGCAACATCGGACGCCTCCGGCAAGCGGCCGGTCAACTCGCCGAAGGCATTCGCGCGCTGCACGAACGCGGAATCCTTCACAGGGACATCAAGCCGGGCAACGTCCTGGTCACGGCCGATGGGCACGTGCGCCTGCTCGATTTCGGCCTCGTGCGCGAGAGCGATCGAAGCGCACTTCAAAGCGTCTCGTTCGCGGGCACGCCCGCCTACATGGCGCCGGAACAATTGGCCGGCCAGCCAGCTGGAGAGGCCAGCGATTGGTACAGCCTGGGCGTCATCCTGTTTCAGGCGCTGGTGGGTGTGCTCCCGCGAGAGGTCGTGGGACGATCGCCGGACGCCGAGGTCTTCCCCCCGAACGTCCCGGAAGATCTGAAGGGTCTGTGCGCCGACCTGTTGCGCGCCGACGCACGCGAGCGTCCCGCCGGCGCCGACGTCATCCAGCGGCTCGGCATCCGCCCGGTCGCCTCGGTGCGCGTCCGCGATCCCATCGAGGACGAGACGCTCGTCGGCCGCGAGGAGCATTTGCGCCGGTTGCAGCACCTGCTGCAGCTCACGCGACAGGGTCGGTCGGTGGTCACCAACCTGCACGGCCGCTCCGGCGTCGGCAAGAGCACGCTGCTTCGAGCGTTTCGCCGGCGCGTGGCGCACGACGATCCGCAGGTCGTCGTGCTCGCCGGGCGGTGTTATCAGAATGAAACCATTCCGTAC
This sequence comes from Acidobacteriota bacterium, assembly GCA_043783985.1. Classification (GTDB taxonomy): domain Bacteria; phylum Acidobacteriota; class Vicinamibacteria; order Vicinamibacterales; family CAVVIG01; genus CAVQFC01. The sequence continues at coordinate 2,752 of JAYVYV010000538.1, forward strand.
AAGGCACTGGACGATCTCGTCGACTGGCTGAGTCAGTATCTGCGGACGCTGCCGGAGGTGGAGGCGGAGGCGTTGACGCCCCACGATGTCCAGTGCCTGGTCCGCATCTTCCCCGTGCTCTCGCAGGTCGACGGCCTGACCCGCGTGCGCCGCAAGGCGGTGGAGATCCTCGATGCGCAGGAACTGCGGGAGCGGGCGTTTGCGAGCCTGCAGGATCTCCTGTCCCGCCTGTCGGAAAAACGCGTCGTGGTGATCACGATCGACGACCTGCAGTGGGGCGACCTCGACAGCGCGGCGTTCATGAAGAGACTGCTCGTCACACCGACGCCGCCGAGCCTGTTGTTGATCGCCAGCTATCGGAGCGAAGAGGTCGATACCAGCCCCTTCCTGCAGACCTGGCGATCGGTGCTGGAGGTGGCGACACAGCTCGACATCCACGAGGTCGCGCTCGACCCGCTCACGGTTTCCGAATCGACGGAGCTTGCGATCCGCCTGCTCGCCCACGGGAGCCCGCCGGCCCACCGGCGCGCCGAGGCCATCGCGATCGAGTCGCAAGGGAGCCCGTTTCTCATCGATCAGTTCGCCCGGCACGGGGGCCTCGAATCAAACTCCGCGGGACTGTCCACCATCAGCCAGATCGTGGGCGGGCAACTCGCCGTACTTCCTCCGCACACTCGACAGCTGCTCGAGTTGATCGCCGTGGCTGGACAGCCGATCGCGTGCGGCGTGGCCAACGCGGCGGCGGGCCTCCCCCGTGACAGCCAATGGGAGCTGACGCAGCTCGTCACCGAACGCTTCGTGCGCGTCCGCGACACGCGCGGGCCGAGACAGGTCGAGCCGTATCACGATCGCGTGCGTGACGCCGTCATCGCGTCGATGCCTGCCGAGCGGCGACAGGCACGACATCTGTCGCTGGCGCGCGCGCTGGAAGGCGACGATCCGGTCGATGCGCCTCTGGCCGCCACGCATTTTCACCGGGCTGGAGAACTGCGCGTGGCGGCGAGGTACAGCATCGCCGCCGCGGAGCAGGCGTCAGCGGCGCTGGCCTTCGATCGCGCTGCGCAGTGGTACCGGCTGGCGCTCGATCTCGCCGGCGCGACCGGTGAGACATCGCACGGCCTGCGCCGGAAACTCGCCGACGCGCTGGCGCACGCAGGGCGGAGCGTGGAGTCAGCTGACGCGTACCTCGCGGCGTCTCGCGAAGCGGAATCGGCCGATCGGTTCGAATTGCAGCGCCTCGGGGCGGAACAGTTGCTCCGGATTGGCCGCGTCAACGAAGGTCTCGCGCTGCTGCACGCGAGCGCCAAGGCCCTGGGCGTCTGGCTTCCCGCGCATCGCTGGCAGATGCTGGCGTCGCTCGTGTGGCACCGCCTCAGAATCGCGTGCCACACACTGGGCTATCGGGTCCGGCCGGCTGAAGAGGTGCCCCGGCGGGATCTCGCCGTCCTGGACATCTACTGGTCGCTCGTGGTCGGTCTCGGAACGCTGGACGTCGCACGGAGCGCCGGGTTTCAGTCCCGACACTTGCTGCTGGCGCTGCGTGCGGGCGATCGAGATCGGCTGGCGATGGCGTTGGCTGCCGAGGCGACTCAACGTGCGACCGCGAAGCGGCGCGATCTCCAGGCGATCGGCGCTCTCTTCAAGAACGCCGAGGAGCTGTCGGCCGCCGCCACACATCCACAGGCGATGGGGCTGGTGGCCACGATGAGGGCGCTCTCCGCCTTGCTGATCGGCGACTGGAGAGCCGCTCAGGAGCTCGCCGACCGGGCAGGCACGATCCTTCGCGAGCGATGCACGGGCGTGACGTGGGAGTTGGCGACCACCGGCATGGTGAAGACCTCCGCCGCTCATTTTCTCGGCGAGTTCAGCACCCTGGAGGACACTTTCAGCCGGTTGAACCTCATGGAGCGCGCGACGGAACAGAACGACGCGTACGCCGTTCAGACGCTTGCGCTGGGGTACTTCGTGTTCCATCTCGCCAACGATCGGCCGGAACTCTGCGCGCGGCTCGTCAGCTCCTTGCAGGTCGCGCTCTCGGCCAGCCAGGGTCAGGGATACGTCCTTCCACGGCTGTGGCTGCTGGAAATCCGGGCGGACACGGCCTTGTACGAGGGCGATCCGGATCTGGCGTGGACGCTCGTACAGACCGACTGGAAAGCGTTGTCGTCATCGCTGCATTTCCGCGTGCAGTACGCGGCGATCATCTCGCATGACGTGCGGGCGCGGGCGGCCGTCGCCGCCGCTCGAACGTCCGCGCACGATCAACGACGGTTGCTGCGGGCGGCCCTCCAGTCGGCGCGAGCTCTTGAACAATGCGAGGTCGCATGGGCGCGCGTGCTGGCGCTGTGCATCCGGGCCGGCGCCGCCAGCGTGGAAGGGCGAAGGGACTTGGCCGTCGAGCTGCTGGAACAAGCCGAGCCGTGCGCGCGAGACGTGTCCATGCACATGCATCTGGCCGCGTGCCAATATCGTCGCGGGATGTTGATCGGGGGCACGGCGGGACAAGAGCTGCTGGCAAGAGCCGGCGAGTGGCTGCGCGCCCAGAAGGTCGTGAACCCGTCGCGCTACTTCGACGTTCACCTGCCGGGCGACTGGGGAGAGCTTGGCCGTCCACTCCTCCGGGACGACTCGCCACGTGGGCGTCGACCGTCGTGATTCCTGCAACGAAAAAAGGCCATCACTTCGCGCGACGCGATCGACGAGTCGCCGCGTACACGGTCTCGACCAGACGGGCGGGATCGACGGGCTTCGCCACGTGGTGTTGAAATCCCGCCGCCAGCGCTTCGGTGCGGTCGGCAGGCGTCGCGTACGCGGTGACGGCGACGGCCGGCACCGACCGGACGGCCGCGACCGCGTGGGCACGGACGCGGCGGATGAACGAGTTGCCGTCTTCGCCCGGCAGGCCGATGTCGGCGACGATGACCGAGGGCCGTACACGGTCCAGCGCGACGAATGCCTCGTGCACCGTCTTGAACGCCGTCACGTCGGCGCCGGCGTTCTGCAACGCCTGCTCGAAAAGCTCGCGGCTGTCGGTGTGGTCCTCCAGCAGCAGGATCCGATGGCCGGCCAGGCTCGGTGCGGCGTGCGGCCGTCTTCGATTGGCGGTGCCACGGGCGGACGCCGCGCTTGCGCGGAGCGTCACGACGAAGCTCGCCCCGTGTCCGATGCCGGCGCTGCGAACCTCGATGGCTCCTCCATGGAGCGCGACCAGGTCGTGCACGATCGCCAGCCCCAGGCCGAGGCCGCCGTAATTGCGCGTCGTTCCGCCATCCGCCTGCCGGAACCGATCGAACACGTGCGGCAGGAAGGCCGGGTCGATGCCGATGCCGGTATCGGTCACCTCAATCCGAATCCGGTCTTCCACCTGCGCCACGCCAACCGTGATCGTTCCACCGTCGGGCGTGAACTTGACGGCGTTGGTCAGGAGGTTCCAGAACACCTGTTGCAGCCGGGTGGCGTCCGCGAGGACATTCGCAATCGTCGCCTGCCACGACGTCGCAATCGTCAACCCTTTCGCGCTGGCGGCGGGCCGGATGCTTTCCAGCGCCGCTTCGAGCGCCGGAACAATCGCCAGCGGCTCCAGCTCCAGCCGCATCTTCCCCGTCGTCATCCGTGACATGTCGACGAGGTCGTTGACGAGCTGCGCCTGCGCCTGGGCGTTCCGGTCGATGAGCTCCAGCGCGTGATGCCGTGCCGACTGATTGAGGTGATCGGCGAGCAGCATGCGCGTCCACCCGAGAATGACGTTCAGCGGCGTGCGCAGCTCGTGCGACAACGTGGCGAGGAACTCGTCCTTCAGGCGGTTCGACTCGCGAAGACCGCGCTCGATGCGCTCGTGCGTCAGGTCCGTGACGACCATCGCGACCGTGCGGATCCCCTCGATGTGGAGGGAGGTCGACGACACCTGCGCGGCATTGGCGGAGCCGGGCGCGGTGATCAACCGCAGCTCGTCCCGGAACGCCGGCGCGGTCAGCAGCGTCCGCAGCTTCGGCAGGTCGTTGCACTCGATGAACCGGCTCAGATTCTGTCCCGTGATGCGTTCGGCAGGATGCGCCACCAGCTCCGCAAAACGCTGGTTGCAGTAGAGGATCGTGCCGTCGTCGGCCAGCGTCAGCGCGCCCTCGCGCATCTGCTCGACCATCAGCCGGTACGGCTGGTCGGCGCCTCGCAGGGTGAACACCTGGTCGCCGTCCGGCGACTGGACGATGAGCGCCTCGACGTGGCCCTCGCGAATCGCGTCGAGCGTGTCTTCCGCCTCACGTAACCGGCGGCGAAGCCGCTCCAGCGCCCGGGATGGACGTACGGCCGTCTTCCTCTTCTTCATCACTCGGACCGCACCACGCGTCTTGGCTGCAGGTCGAGCCCGACCAGGACGCGGTGCTCGTCGGACATGTCGCCGATCAGCCGCCGCAGCGGCGACGGCAGACGTTTGACCAGGGTGGGCGCCGCGATAATCTGGTCGCCGCGCGCGAGCGGCAGGTTCTTGTAGATGTCGATCACCTCCAGGTCGTACATCCCTTCCAGGTGCTCTTCGCAGATCCGGCGGACGTTCTGGATGGCGCGCACCGATTTGCCTGTCGTGCCGGTCACGTAGAGGCGCAAGAGGTATTTTGCTTTCCGGCTCCGCGATCCGGCGCCGATTGTTTTCGTCTTTGGTGGACGCCGGCCGGTCATTTCCGAGCCTTGGGGCGGCCTGCCTTCGGCCGGAGGTCGAGCCCGACGAGCACGCGTTCCTCGTCCGACAGGTCGCCGATGATTTTCGTGATCGGCGCCGGCAGGCGGCGGACGAGGGTGGGCACCGCGAGAATTTGATCGCCGCGCGCGAGCTGCGGCTGTTTCACCAAATCGACGACCTCGATTCGGTACCGGCCTTTGAGATGTTCTTCGCAGATCGCCTCGAGGTTGTGGAGCGCCGCCGCCGATCGCGCGGTCTGCCCCGCGATGTACAGCCGGAGAATCCATTCGTTCGAGGCGCGCGACGGCTTCCGTTTCACGGGTGAATCCTTTTGGCGGCCCGCCCGCCGGCGACCGCGCCACGATCCGTCAGCTCGAAGGCACGATCCTCCGAGGAGTGCGCCATGCCGCGCGACTTCAGGATGGCCACATGGCGCCCGCCCCGGTCGCCCGGCGGCGCATTCCGCAGGAGCATCCACGTATCCATCAGCGACGAGACGCCGACTTCGAGGTTCTGGGGCTCGACCACACCACCCGAGATCAAATGCGTGAACAGCGCGGTGATGTCCCGGCCCTTGAGGAAGTCGATGAGCCGCATCACCATGCTGTTCACTTCGCCGAAGCTGCCGCCGGTGAAACTCGACAGCGGATCGACGACGACCACCGACGGCTTGACCTCGTCGACGTCGCGATGCATCGTCGCCAGGTGGAATTCGAGCCCGTACAGCGTCGGCCGCGCGGCATGGATCCGGAGAAGCCCCTTCTTCATCCAGCGGTCGAGGTCCAGCCCGATGGAGCGCATGTTGCGGACGTACTGCGCCGGTGACTCCTCGAACTGAAAACACAGGGCGCGCTCTCCCCGCCGGCACGCGGCGTCCATGAAGTGCGCGGCCAGGGTCGTCTTGGCGGTGCCGGCGCCTCCCGAGATCAACACGCTGCTGGTGCGGTAGAAACCTTTGCCGCCGAACATCGCGTCGAGCCACGGGAGACCCGTGGAGACGCGCTCCGACGTCGTGTTGTGCACGAGCTGGAGCGACGTGACCGGCAGGACGGCGATCCCGCGCCCATCGATCAGGAACGGGTACTCGTTGGTGCCGTGACTGGTGCCCCGGTATTTCACGATGCGCAGACGTCGCGTCGAGATCTGATCGATTACGCGATGGTCGAGCATGACGACGCAGTCCGAGACGTATTCCTCCAGCCCCTGCCGCGTCAGCGTCTCGGCGCCGCGCTCCCCGGTGATCACCGCCGTGATGCCGCGCTCCTTGAGCCAGTGGAACAGCCGGCGGATCTCCGCGCGGAGCACACCCGCGTTGTTCAGTCCCGCAAACAGCGACTCAATCGTGTCGAGGACGATGCGCCGGGCGCCGATCGAGCGGAGCGCGTAGTCCAGGCGGATGAACAGCCCCTCGAGGTCGTATTCTCCCGTCTCCTCGATCTCCGATCGCTCGACCCGCACGTATTCGATCGCCAGCCGCTTGCGCTTGATGAGGTCGGCGAGGTCGTAGCCGAGCGAGCGCACGTTCTCGACCAGATCCTGCTCGGTCTCTTCGAACGACACGAACACGCCGGGCTCGCCGTCAACGGCGCCGCGGATCAGGAACTGCAGGCCGAACAGCGTTTTGCCGCAGCCCGGGCCGCCGCATACCAGCGTCGGGCGCCCTTTCGGGATGCCGCCGCCGGTGATCTCGTCGAAGCCTTCGATGCCGGTGGCGATCTTTTCGAGGCCGGAGCGAGCGACAGATTTTTTGGAGATGCGGCGTGGACGTGGACGTGTCGGCATGAACGCGAAGACGCTCCCAGGACTCCCTGCGAATGGACCCGATTGATTATAACGTGGGTCGCGGCTTACGAATAGGGCCCGGACTTTCGCGCGGCAGCACAGCCGCGGTCTCTGCTGAGGTTTCATCCCGATCTTCTGCTACCCTTTTCCCGTGAGCGGTCAGCCCCCACCAACGCCCGAGCTCGAGGCCGCGCGGATCCGCCTCGAACTTCAGCAGGCGGTGATCGACGTCCTCGCCACCTCCCGATCGGTGGAAGCGGCCGGACAGGCGCTGTTGCCGGGAATAGGCGCCGCGATGCAATGGGATTTCACCGGCCTGTGGGTGGTGGAAGGGGACGCGATCCGGTGTGTCGAGGCGTGGTGCGCGCCGGACACGCGCCTGGACGCCTTCACGCAGCGGACCAAGGCTCACCGCTTCGCGTTGGGCGAAGGGCTCCCCGGGCGCGTCTGGGCGCTGCAGAAGGCGGTCTTCATTTCCGATCTCGAGACCGATCCGCAGTTTCCGAGACGCGCCGTCGCCCGGGAGTCGCATCTGCGCAGCGGATTCGCCTTCCCGGTGACGAACAGCTCCGGCGTCGTGGCCGTGGTCGAGTGTTTCAGCGCGGCGTCGCACGAGCCGCCGCAGGAACTTCTCGCCGCCGCAGGATTCGTCGGAAAACAGATCGGCCAGTTTCTTCAACGCCTCGCCGTCGAGCGGAAGATCGAGCAGAACGAGCGGCGTTACGCGGCCATCGTGAACGGCGCGCTCGATGCGATCATCGCGATCGATGCCGCCGGCTGCATCACCGAGTTCAATCCCGCCGCGGAACGGCTGTTCGGCCACGCCCGCACGGACGTGCTCGGCAAGGAGATGGCGGAGCTCATCATTCCTCCGGGCATGCGGGAGGCGCATCGGGCCGGCTTGCGGCGTCAGCGCGAGTCCGGCGAATCGCGCATTCTCGAGCGCCGGCTCGAATTGCGCGCGTGCCGCCGGGACGGGTCTGAGTTCGCGGTGGAGCTCACGATTTCCAAATTCGAAGGACCCGGCCAGGGCGCGTTCATCGGCTTTCTTCGCGACATCACGGAGCGCCAGCGCCACGCGGACGAACGCGAAGCGCTGCTGGTGCGCGAGCGGACGGCGTTGCAGGACGCGTCTGCGGCCGGTCGACTGAAAGACGAATTCCTGGCGGCGCTGTCCCACGAGCTGCGGACCCCGCTCAATGCCATTCTCGGGTGGGCGCAGATGCTGGAAACCGGATCCGTGGCGCCGGAAAGGATTCCCCGCGTCATCGGCGCGATCCGCCGGAACGCCGAGGCGCAACAGCGCATCGTGAACGACATGCTGGACCTGTCGGCGTTCATCACCGGACGAGTGCGGCTGGTCATCGAGCCGATATCGGCCAAGATACCCATCGATGCGGCGTGTGAAAGCACCAAGCCCGCCGCCGACGCGAAGCGCGTCAACCTGCACGTCTCGGTACCCGACGTCAGGATCGCGGGCGATGCGCAGAAGCTGCAGCAGGTGTTCTGGAACCTGCTGGGCAACGCCGTCAAATTCACCCCCTCGGGCGGAACGGTCAGGCTGAGCGCCCAGTTGGAAGCCCACTCCGTGAAGTTCCGTGTCCGTGACAGCGGGAGCGGCATCGATCCCGCGTTCCTCCCGTATGTGTTCGATCGGTTCCGGCAAGCGCCGAGCTCCAGGGGCGGCCTGGGTCTCGGCCTGGCGATCGTGCGGCAGATCGTCGAGGCGCATGGCGGCACCGTGTCAGCCGAGAGCGACGGGATCGGCAAAGGCGCTGAGTTCGTGGTGGAGCTCCCGCTGGCCTGATCGACCTGCAACGTGCCCACACACCACTTGATCGTCGAGATCGAACGCGGCCATGGCTGGCCGCTCCCCGCGGCCGGGCGCTAAGACGCCGTCCAGCCGCCGTCCACGAGAATATCAGCCCCCGTGACGTAGGTGGAGGCTGGCGACGCCAGAAAGAGGCTCGCGGTGACGATCTCGTGCGGTTCGCCGAACCGGGCCATCGGCACGTGTCCGCAGAAGCGGCGATACGCCTCCGGGTCGTCCAGCAGCGGCCGGGTCATCTCGGTGAGGAACGGGCCCGGCGAGATCGCGTTGACGGTGATCTGGTCGGCGGCCCACTCGATCGCCAGCGTGCGGGTCAATTGCAGCAGCGCGCCCTTGCTGGAGGCATAGCTCGTGCGCCCCGCAAACGACCGGGATCCGAAGATGCTCGCGACGTTGATGAGCCGTCCCCAGCGCGCGCGTTTGAACAACGGAAACATCTCGCGGGCGAAGAGAAACGCGCCGGTGATGTTGGTGCGCTGGATCGATTCCCATTCCGCGAGTGTAATGCGCTCGACAGGATTTCTGACGTTGACCCCGGCGCAGTAAATCGCGATGTTGAGGCCGTCCGCGAACAGCTGGGCGCAGACATCGCGCAGCCGCTTCACCGAGGCTTCGTCGGCGACGTCCGCGGCACACGCGGAGCACGGCACGCCGAACCGCGCGGTCATCTCCGCGGCGGCGGTCCCGGCTTTCTCCTCCGAGCGGGACACGACGCAGACGCGGGCGCCGTGCGCCGCCAACCCGTCGGCCATGGCGCGGCCGAGGCCGGTGGCGCCGCCAAGCACGACCGCGGTGGCGCCGGAAAAATCGAATGGGCTCGCCGTGTGCATCTCGTGAAGTCTATACTCGCATCCGCCAGCCACGGAGGGTCAGATGCATTCAGCTGCGAAACGCGCCGCCGCCCCGCTCGTCGCCGTCGCCGTCATCGTCGCATGGGGCACCCGGGCCGACCGCGACATCCTCGTCGCCCAGCCGCGCACGCCCGTCGTCGTGACACGCCTGTTCACCGGCGCGGACGGTCAGACACACGCCGAAACCATCGACGTGAAACTCGCGCAGCAGAAGCTGACGGGATCGGGGCTCTCGGCCGGAGAGCTGTCCGAATCGGTCGCGGTGACCGGCTTGCAGTTCAGACGAACGTCCCCCGCGTACTCGCTCGACTTCCATCCCGCACCGGCGCGGCAGTACGTCGTCACCCTGAGCGGACGGGGCGAAATCGAGCTGGTGAACGGCACCAGGATTCCGCTGACGCCGGGACACATTCTGCTGGCCGAGGACACCACCGGCAAGGGGCATATTTCCCGAGGCGTCGGGTCCGAGGATCGGCTGTCGTTGTTCATCCAGCTTGCGGACAAATAACCGGAAAAAGGAGAGATGATGACGCTGCAGTTCCGCTGGGTCGTTGGGGTGATGGTGGGCGCGACCGCCACGTTGGCCAGCGCGGCGCTCCTCGCCCAGCCCAGGCCGGCGCCGAACGCTCGTCGGTTTCCCTTGCCGGCCGAGCCGCGAATCTACGAGACGTTCGATCAGAAGATCCGGGTGACGGTCGTGGCGCGGGGTATCGAGCGACCCTGGAGCCTCCTGCCGCTGCCCGACGGCGACTTTCTCGTGAGCGTCCGGGCGACCGGTCAGCTGCTCGCCATCCGCAGGGGCCGGCTCGATCCGACGCCGCTGACCGGCCTCCCGGCCATGCGCACGAGCCGCACGACGGGCATGCTCGACATGGCGATGCACCCGAGGTTCGCCGAGAACAAACTGATCTACTTCACGTACCACAAGCCTCTTGGCGGCGACACCTTCACCCTTGCGCTCGGGCGCGGTCGCTACGACGGCGCGGGGCTCTCGAACGTTCAGGAACTGTACGCGGGCGATCCGGTTCGGACCGGCGGCTCGCGCCTGGCGTTTGCGCCGGACGGCCTGATCTACATCACGGTCGGCGGCGCCGGCCGGAGCCCGGATGCCCAGGCCACGAACACCATCTACGGCAAGGTCCTTCGCCTGAAAGACGACGGGACGGTGCCCTCCGACAACCCGTTGATCGGCAAGGCCGGCAGCCGGCCCGAGATCTACACCATCGGTCATCGCGACCATCACGGGCTCGCGGCGAATCCGGCCACCGGCCAGATGTTTCACGCGGAGCTCGGACCGCTCGGCGGCGACAAGATCAACATCCTCAAGCCGGGAGGCAACTACGGCTGGCCGGCCGTCGGCTACGGACGCGACAACGACGGGTCGCCGATGCCGCCTCCGGGCGAGGGCGTCGAGCCGGCGTGGATCACGTGGAACCCCGGCATCACGCCGTCGGGCCTCCTGTTCTACACGGGCGACGCGTTCCCGAAATGGAAGGGGAATATCTTTGTCGGCAGCATCCAGCGCGGAAGGATTCCCGGCACCGGCGCCGTGGAACGGGTGGTCTTCAACGACAAGCTGTGGGAACTGCGCCGGGAAACGATCCTGCAGGACCTGCATCAGCGCGTGCGGGACGTCCGCCAGGGACCGGACGGATTGATTTACATCCTGACGGAAGAAGACGACGGAGCGGTGATCAAAATCGAGCCTGCGCCGTAGGCCCGGCAGCGTTGCACGACACGACGGATGTCTGGAGAACCTGAGAGCGTGACGTTCCGACGCTTCGCGGTGCTTGCCTCGCTGGCGGCGCTCTGCCTGTCCGGCTGCGCGCCCGCCTTGTCGCGGTCGCGCGTGCGGCCGCTCACCTCCGAGACGTTCGTGCGATTGCACGACCACGACCTGACCCTGCACCTCACCGCGCCGCGCGCGCAGGCGAACCCGATCCTGCTCGTCTACGCGACGGGGGACGCGGGGTGGTGGGGAAAGGATCGCGACGTCTACAAGCAGCTGAACGAGTGGGGCTACGCGGTCGTGGGGTTCAGCGCGCGCGAGTACGTGCATCACCTCGGCACGGACGCTCTTCTCCCGAGAGAGGTGGCGAGCGATTACGACGCGATCATCCGCAGAGCGGCATCGTCGCTGGGCCTTCCGGCCTCGACGCGCGTCGTGCTGATCGGGAAGTCGCGCGGAGCCGGGCTCGCGGTGGCGGCCGCCGGAGCACAGATCCTGCGGCCTCGTCTGGCCGGCGTGCTGGCGGTCGGTCTCACCGGCGAGGAAGAGTACGTCCATCGGCGTCTGCGCCGGCCGCGCGCACGCCAGCTGGTCATGCTCGAGACGTACAGCTACCTGCCGCAGCTCGGCGACATCCCGGTGGCCGTGATTCAGTCGACCCGCGACAGTTACGTGCCCGCGCAGGAAGCGCGTCGCCGGTTCGGCCCCGACACCTCATCGCGCGAGCTCGTCGCGATCGAATCCTCCGATCACAACTTCGGCGGCGCGATCGACAGGCTCTACGATGAGATGGAACGGTCGCTTCAATGGCTCGTCCAGCGATAACGCGCCTCATCGGGCTGTGCCTCGCGGGCGCGCTCGTCGCGTCGGGCGCAGCTGCGGGCGAGAAAGTGCCGGTCACGATTCGGGGCAAGGCGTTCGTGTTGGAGCTGTATCGGCCCGGTCAGGCCGCGCCGAAAGGCACGATTCTGATGGGCAGCGGGGACGTGGGGTGGGTGGGTCTCGCCGTGGACCTTGCCGGCTTCCTGTCGGATCAGGGCTACGCCGTCGTCGGCATCAACTCGCGGCAGTACCTCGCCACCTTCACGTCGCGCGCGTCGCATGTCACGCCGGAACAGGTCGCGGGCGACTACGACGCGATCGTGCAGCGCCTTCGCGATCGTCGGACGCTCTGGGCGCCGGTCGTCGTGGCCGGAGTGTCCGAAGGTGCGGCGCTGGCCGTGCTCGCGGGCGCGAAGGCCAATCATGCCTGGGTCCAAGGCGTGATGACCATCGGCCTGCCGCCGTCGGCAGAGCTCGCGTGGCGGTGGAAAGATGTGCTGGCGTGGGTGACCAAAGGCAATGCGGCGGAGCCCTCGTTCGAACCGAAGGACTTCATCGGCGGCGTCTCCCCCGTTCCCCTGTGGATGATCCAGTCGACCAGGGACGAGTACGTCACCGAGGCTGATTACCGCGCGATCGAAACCGCCGCGCGGCCGCCCAAGCGGCTCGTGCTCGTCGACGCCGCCAACCATCGGTTCACGGACCGCCGGCCGGTCCTCCGGCAGCACGTCGTCGCCGGGCTCGCGTGGATCCAGAACCCGCGCTGAGCACCTGCATCCAGCCGCCCGCGATGAGCGCCGACACGTAAGCGATCGCAATCGGGAATTCCCATGCGCTCTGGTAGCAGATGTACCGGGGCTGCCAGTCGGGATCGAACTTCTGCTTGAAAAACCGGAGACCCTGGAAGTTGTACCAATGCTCGCCGTGCTGGAACACGAGCCTCGCCAGACGTTCGCGCGGATGCGCGCCGCGCACCTCGCCGACGCTGGCCAGCGGCGCCATGCCGAGGTTGAAGCGGCGGTACCCGTTCTCCTTCGCGTAGAAGAACAGCGACGCGAACAGGAAATCCATCACTTTGGGGCCATCGCTCCGGTAGCGCATCAAATCGACCGAGAACTCCTCCCGCATCGGACCACGCAGCACGTTCGCGAACGCCACGATCCGGGAGCCGTCGCGGGTTTCGACCACCGCGCACGGGAAGCCCGCGAAGTACTCCCGGTCGAAGAACCCGATCGAAAACTGCCGCTCGACGACGGACTTGCTGGCGAGCCAGTCGTCGGAGATGTCCTGAAGCTCGTCCATCCGCTGGACCACCTCGTACGGCGGCATGACACGGAACCGCACCCCGTCCCGTTCGCCGCGGCGGAGGATCTGCCTGAACGCCTTTCCCGCCGGGCCGGTGGTCGTGACGCGGGACAGCGGCAGCTGCCCTTCTTCGCCGAGCTTGAAGAAGACGTAGCCGCGGTCGTGAAGCGTCGGAATCCATTCCGGCGACAGCTGATAGAACAGCGGCCGGCGGTCGGCTTCCCCCGCAAACCGGAAGAGCGCGTCCAGGAACTCGCCGCGATCGTCGGGGCGCACGACCGGGTCGGCGAAGACGACGAGATACGGGCCGATGATGCGGTACGCGCACAGGCCGCGGTCGCCGTCAATGTAGATCGACTTGTCGCCGTTGGCCAGCATCAGCGGCGTCGAACTGCCGCCGATGCGCCTGTGGAGCTCGAGCGCACGGGTGACGTCATCGGCCGACGGCCGCTGGAATGTGGCAGGCGCCCGGAGCGCGACGTAGACCGCGGACGCGAGGACCGCGAGCGTCAGCGTGATCACGCTCCGCGCGAAACGGCTGCCCTCGAGCCGGTAACCGAGCTCCATCCACCGCGCGAATCCGCCGACGCCGGCTCGCTGGCTCAGGACGCCGAAGACGAAGAACGCGGCCACCGCCGCGGCCGCGAGCGCGACGTCCGGTCCTTCAATCCAGTCTCCGCGGCTCTCGCGATCGAACAACGACGCGTGAGACGCCGCCGCAACCGCGAGCCCGCCGAGCACGATCGCCTCCTCCCAATCGAAGCCTTTCAGGAGCGTGGAGATCGCGCCGATGCCGAGCAGCACCATCGTCGCGCGGAAGGCGGCGCGGTACCCGCGTGCCAGCTTGAGCGCGAGGGCGAGGAGCAGCAGCCCCGTCATCGCGGCGACCAGCTGGCCGAATTCCACGAGCGGGAGGGGGATGATCCGTTCCACCGTCAGGAGCCGCGCATGCAGCGCGGGCGACGCGCTGCTGAGCATGATCAGCACGCCGCCGCCGCCGATGAGGCTCGCGATCACACGCCTCGCGATCTCGATGCGCCGCTCGGCGCGTCTGGTGGCCCACGAGAGCAGGACCAGCGACGCCACGGTCCAGGGCACCACGTAGTAGATGAGCCGGAACGCCGCGACGATACCCGCTCCGGCCGCGAGCGTTCCTGGAAACCGGGCGATCCAATACGCGTCGGCGCTGCCGAAGCCACCGGGCGACAGGCTGACCAGCCCGACGATCTGGCCCACGAAGAATGTGGTCAGCGACGAGAGCGGGTTGGCCGGCCCGTGCCCCGCGCGGACGACGGACAGAAATGCCGCCGCGGCGAGCAACCAATCGAGCCATCCGACCAAAGCGATCGCCAAGGCCTGTGTAGCCAAGGGTGACCCGGCGCCCTTCGCCAGGTGCGTCCACACCCACCGGACGGCGAGGACGATGAGCAGCGTGAAGACGAGAGCAGCCAGCGCCGCGACCGGCAGTCCGGCATCGACGCGCCCCGTCAACACAACGGCCGTCGTCCACCCGGCGAGACCAGACATGAACGCGATCGCCGTCGCCACGACGCCGCCGTGAAGATCGACCGTGCGATCGATCGCCGGGGCGTAGAGCCAGAACCGGATCGCCGGACCCGCGAGCGGACCGAGGGTGAGGAAATTGCTCCACGCGAAGGCGACCGCGCCGTAGCGCCAGCGATCGAGCGCGGGCGACCGCGTGTGCCGGAACGCGATGACATCGTACAAACCCATCACGGCGACGTTCAGCGCAGTGCACGCACACGCCGCCCAAATCCAGAACGGGTCGAGGGTCTCCAGGGCGGCGCGCACCTCGCGAATGTGAATGTCGCGCAGTGTGTGCCAGGTCAGCCACAAGACGAGCACGATTGCGATCGGCGGCCATACGCTCGAGCCATGGCTGAGGATCCACAGCGCGAGCCCCTCCAGCCGTTCGAGGGGGACCCGTAACGGCTCGGCTAGGCGGCGGAAGCGATGTCTCACTGACAATTAGCGTACGCTACGGCGACTCTACGCCGAATGAATATCTTGACGCGCAACCCTCGAAACGCCAGGAGGGTCAAGTCGCCGATCTGACGGCGGCGCGGCCGGTGACGGCTTCCCATTGATCGATGGCG
>JAYVYV010000539.1:0-17861 GCA_043783985.1 Acidobacteriota bacterium
CCGTGTGGTACTTTGGGGGTTCGGGCGGGAATAGCTCAGTGGTAGAGTGCGACCTTGCCAAGGTCGAAGTCGCGGGTTCGAATCCCGTTTCCCGCTCCATATTTTCTTCTCGCCAAGGTTCGGCAGGGCGGGTCGCAAGACCCGCCATTCGTCTTTTACGGGGCGCCGTCGCCAAGAGGTAAGGCAGAGGTCTGCAAAACCTCCACCCCCGGTTCAAATCCGGGCGGCGCCTCCAAATTCTCTAACAAAAACGCACGACACACCAGTTCAGAAGGCGGCCACTGGGCCGTTTTCAGGCAAAATGTAGCATATCTGTAGCATGTTTATTTTGAGGGAGCCTGCGGGCCCCGTTTGAGGTCAACTGGCGCAAGGCGGTGTGGCGTGCAAGAATCCGCAGTCAGCCATGACGCCCGAGGACCTAGTCGCTGCGGAAACAGCCAAACGCGCCGCCAACTTCGCCGCCAGATTGAAAGCCGAAGATACGTGGAAGAATTTTCTCGAATCGACGCCTCCAAACGTGGCGGTGAAGATTGAGAACTTGTTCGGACGCCACCATCCACACTCGCAAAGCAATCCCTGGTCAATCCCCTCGCAAGAGATTGAGATTTTTTGCCAGACCGATGACGGTCCTCGGATTTTCGCGAGTGACAAAGGGCACCTCTTCCACGATTGGGAGTTTCTTCAATACACGTGCAAGAACTGCGGAGTTCAGTCGAAGACGTTCGCGCTGCTAGTCCGGCAGAGGGATAAGAACTCTGCTGACGCCGAGGTCATGAAGCTTGGCGAGTTCCCGCCGTTCGGCGCGCCTGTTTCCTCACGCATAGGCAAACTGCTGGGTGAACAGGACCTCGAACTATATCGGAAGGGTATGCGCTCTGAGGCGCAGGGCCTGGGAATCGGAGCGGCAACGTATTTCCGCCGCATCGTTGATAACCAATGGCAGTTGCTGGTCAAAGAACTTCGAGAGGCCGCGCTGAAGCTCGGCGTCAAGGATGTGTCCGTCTATGACGCAGCCTTGAAGGAGACGCAGTTTTCAACCGCCGTCAGGATGCTGAAGGACGCGATTCCCGGAAAGCTCTTGATATTGAGCGGCGAGAACCCGCTCACCCTTCTCCATCAACCACTCAGCGTTCAGCTTCACGGCTTGACGGACGAGCAGTGCCTCCAGCAGGCGGCAGACATCAGACTCGTCCTGGTCGCGATGCTCGAAAATCTCGCGGACGTCTTGAAGGACCAGAACGAGCTGCGAGACGCCGCCAATCGACTCAAGCAGGTTCGTTCCTAGCGCGCGGCGGTGTGTGCAGCGGCCACGTCGAGCAACCGCGCTGCGTCTTTCAGGTCGCCGGGGCTGGTGATGTTGTAGCGTTCAAACACGCTGCGCGTTTTGTGACCCGTCATCTGCATACAGACGCGCTCCGGGATGCCCGCGCGCACGAGGTTCCGGACCGCGCTCCGTCGCATGTCGTGCGGGATGCGCCCCGGACACCCGGCCGCCCTGCACGCCACCTTCCACGCCTTGCCGAGACTCGTAATCACCTTCGGCTTTTTCTCGCCGCCACGTCCCTCCGCGACCTCGCGGAAAAACACCTGCGGGAAGATGTGCCCGGCCTTCTTCAGCCGCTTGTGTTCGGCGTATTGCGCGAGCAGGACGCTACGCAGTTCAGTGGTGAACGGGAACGTCCTGCCCTCTTTGTTCTTGGTCGTGCCGGGTTCGAGCCGCACTTCGCCCGCCTCGAAGTCCACCTGCCGCCACTCCAACGGGAGCACCTCGTCTGCCATGCGCCAGCCGGTGATGTAGGTGAACGAGACGACGGGTTGCAGCTCGGCGGGGAGGTGCCGCAGCACGCTCTCGTACTGTTCGCGCTCGAAGAACCCGGCGCGCGGTGCGGCTTCATTGAGCATCTCGATGTGCGGCTTCGTCGCGATGCGCCCGCTTTGGATGGCGAGTGAGAACATGCGTTTGAGGGTCTGTAGCTCCCGGTTGATGGTCGCCGGGCTCACCGGCTTACGCTGCTCGGGCGTGACTTGCGTACTGCCATCCTCCAACAGCACGACGCGCGCCTTGCGGGTGACAATCGTCTCGGCCAGCCGCTTGGCTTTGTAGGCGGTGACGTCCCCGGTCGTGATGCCTACCAGCTTGCGCGTCCCGAAGTGAGCCGACAGGTGCTTGCTGATGCGGCGCTTCTCGACGGCAAGCTGCTTCTCGACGCTCTTCTCTGTTGCGCTGGCTGCGTGGTTGGCCACGAAGTCATTGATGACCATCTGTGCCGCGTCGTGGAAGGTGAGTTGTTCGGCCTTCGGGATGACGGGCAAGTTGTTCGCGCCCGCGCCGATGCGCTTACGCAGGAGGCGCAGGGCCACAGGTCGCCGCTCGGTGTGGGTAGATTCCGCGATGCGCGTGCCGTCAGGGTGCTTGTAGCCCATCCACCAGATGCGGCCGCGTTGGTAGAGCGAGCCGTCGCCCTTGGTGCGTTTGCTCATGACTTCTTCCTCGTGGTGATGATCTTCTTCTTCGCGAGCAGCATCATGAGCCCGCGTCGAATTTGTTCAGAGACGGGCATGCCGTCGCGGCTTTTGAGCTTCTCCATCGCCGCCAGGAGGTCGTCGGGCAGTCGGACCGTGGTCATGTTGGACATGTAAGAATTGTAATACAAATACTACAGCACTGTAAAGCGAAATTATGCGCGAATTTGTTAGGGAAACAGCCTCAATACAGTGTTTGACGTAATTAAAACTTCTGGCTACTCACGGGTTAGACTTTTCTAGTAAGGCTGTTATAATAGGGTTGTCATTAGCAAGCCCGGCGGGGTCGTTCGACAAATAGCCGGGATGGGGTAGCCGAACCCCCTGACACCGACCTTAAAACGCGGGACACCGCTTAGGGGACACTGCGAGCGCGGGCGCAGAAGGGACCCGAATAGGTCAAGACAGGGGCCCACGCCCAAGGGACCGGAGAGTAGGCTACAACCCGAAAAGCGCACATCATCCCTGCGCATGAATTGCTTCCTTCAACAAGGGAGTCATTTCGTGCGTACTGCCACACGTAGACACGGCCCGCCTCCACTCCCGCGACGACGCATCAATCCCAAGCTGTACGACGCGGTGCGCGCCAGCGGCACGCCGGGCTGGCTGCTCGCCATCCGCGCCGGGCTGACACACCAGACGGTCCTCTCGCAGCTGGTCTGCGCTGAGTCGGTGCCCGACACGCCGACGAACATCGAGCGGTTGCGCAGCATCGCGGGTGTCGTGGGCTTCGACCCCGCCGCGCTGTTCCTGGACGGCCGATGACGCCCGTCTGCGTCGGCGTCAACGACGCGGCGGCGATGATGGGAGTGTGCGCACGGACGATTCGCGATTGGGTCGATAGCGGGGCATTGCCCACCGTAAAACCGCCGTCAACGAAGTACCCAGGTGAACGCGGCAAGCGGATTTTGATTCTGGTCGATGACCTGAAAGCGTTCGCCGAGAAGCATCGCGAGGTGGGCCAGTGATGTTCACCTACGCGGAGGACGGCACGCGCGTCCCCTTCGACCCGCTCACGACCGGCGCGCACCTGGCCGGGTGCATCTTGTGCGGTCGTCGCACCTTCACGGTCGGCATCTTCGCCCCCACGACCGACGACATGCGCCTCGCTGTTGCGAAGCTGCGCAGGCACCCGCAACGCGAACGTTCGATGAGTGGCATCGCCTATGGGCTCTGTCGTCGGCATACCCGCGACCTTGACGCCTCGCTGCTGCAAGTCGAGCGGGTAATCCGCGCGGCGGCGCAGAAGGTGACGGTGCAATGACCCTCGACGACATCGTTCGCCGCTTCGACGCGAAGTCATCCGGCGCGGGCTACATGGCGTGCTGCCCGGCGCACGAGGACGACAAGGCGTCGCTCAGCCTCAGTCAGAAAGACGGCAAGGTCCTCCTGCACTGCTTCACTGGCTGCGCGACCGAGGACATTCTGCGCGCCAAGAGCCTGACGATGAAAGACCTGTTCGTCAGCAGCAACGGCAACGGGCATCACGCCAAGTCGCCAGTCGTCGCCACCTACACCTATCGCGACCTTCACGGTGAGGTGCGCTACCGAAAACAGCGCACGGCCGACAAACAATTCTTCTTCGCACGCCCCGATGGTCACGGCGACTGGATTACGAGCGCGAAGCGGAACGGCGGCAAGCCCGTCATGGAGGGCGTCGAGCGGCTGCTCTACCGCCTGAACGAACTCCACGAACGCTCAGAAGGCTCATCGTCAGACACGTTCCTCGTCTACATCCCTGAAGGTGAAAAAGACGCCGACCGCCTGTGGTCGCTTGGCTTGCCCGCCACGACGAACGATGTCGGCGCCAGCGACGACCTGCACAGACCGAAATGGACTGAGGCGCTCACGCAACAGCTCAAGGCCATCGGCGTGACCACGGTCGTCTGCCTGCCCGACAACGACGACCCCGGCCGCGCCCACATGCAGGCCGTCGCGCGGAGCTGCATGGCGATGGGCATCGAGGCGCGAGTCGTGATGCTGCCCGGCCTGCCGCCAAAAGGCGATGTCACCGACTACCTTGACGCCGGGCACACGGTCGCGGAGTTGGTCGCGCTGTGCGATGCAGCCAGCGTGTACGTGCCGCCGTCCATCGAGGAACCTCCTGAGCCTGTGACCGAGCCAGCGGTTGTCGTTCCCTATGCTTTTGAGCACGCCTTCCAGCCAGGTCACTTCGTCACGACGTGGATAGAACACTTCAGCAAGCAATGTGACGCGGCGCTTGAGTATCACGAAGGCGCGGCGCTGGTTGCACTCGCGCAGGCCACGCCATCACTGACGGCCCGGATTTCAGGTTCAGCGGACGGGCTGCGTACGAACCTGTATGTCCTCTTTGTTGGCCGCGCCGGTGTGACCCGCAAGTCCACCGCGAAGGATTACGCGGTCGAGACACTGCGGCGGGCGCTTCCGAACGTGCTGCTCCCCGAGCAGATGACCCAGGAATCCTTTGTCGAGAGTTTGACGAAGTGTAACAACGGCGCGGCGCTCTGGCCCATCGATGAATTCACGGACACGTTGAGCAAGATGCTGAACGCGACGTTCCTCGCCGGGATGCGCGGCGTTTTGCTCGAAATGTACGCACGCACCAGCTATGCGTACCGGCGCGTGTCGAAGACGGTGAAGACGAAGAAGAAGGGCGACGAGGAGCCGGTCGTCGAGCGCGTCGAGGATTTCTTCTACATCGAGAACGTGACGTTCTCGCTGATTGGCTGTGCAACGGACACACTTTTTCGCAGCCTTGATAACACGGCGGTCGGGTCCGGGCTGCTCACGCGCTTCGCCATCATCATGCCGGAGTCGAAACCCGCACGCCTCCCACAATATGAATTGATAGGCGAGGCCATCCCGAACACGTTCGTGACGAGACTGCACGAGATTAGTCTCCGCACCGCGAAACAGACGGTGACGTTCGCGCCCGGCGTGCTCAAACGAATCGACGAAGCAATCGACAAGCCCCTCGATGAATCCGCCGACCGCTGCCAGATGACCGTGCGCATGGGCGTGATGGCGCGCAAAGTCGCCATGCTCTCGGCGGCTGGTCGGCCGTCAGAATTTGAACTCGAGAATGCACCGCTGGTCGTGACGCTTGATGATGCGGACGCCGCGATACGGGTCGTCACGCGCTGGATTGGATACGCGGAGGCGTTCGAGGCGCGCACCGACGAATCGGCGTTCGAGGTCACGGTGCAGAAGTGCGTCGCCATCATCAAGGGGCGCACGCTCAATCGGCGGGTGATTGCGCAGCGCGTGCATGTGCCAGCGAAGGAGCTACTGGAGATTGAACGGACGCTCGAACAGCGCGAGCAGATTGCGGTCATCGTGAATCAGCCGAAGACCGGCAGGCCGTCAACGTCGTGGAGGTGGACAGCGTGAGTTCTGCTACTTCTACTACTAACGTAACTATTGTTAGTTATGTAGCTTTTGTAACTTGGCTTAATTCCTACTTAGCTACAGGTCTACAAAAGCTACAAAAGCTACGCAACGCCCGGAAAGCCCAGCTCGGTCGGGGCTCGACAAACGGCTACCTGTGTCCGGCTACCGGGCGTAGATGTTTAGTAAACATAGACACACGGTATAACTCGCGTGTTTGCAAACAGTTAAACGAGCGATGTAGTTCATATGTAGCATATTTTACAGTGAGATTTTGACCGTGGAAGAGCCGTCTGGGGAACCTCCTACACAGAACCCGTGTCCACGCTGCGGCGCTGACAACGCTCTCGACGCGGCCACGTGCGCGTCGTGCCATCGCTTTCTCCCCGGCAACACCGCTGCGGTCACACACGGCGGTCGTCGGTCGCTCGACAGGCCGGAAGCACTCGCCGCGATTGCCGGGAAGCGCGAAGAGTTGGTCCAGCACCTGGGCGGTGAGCCCTCGATGATTCAAGCGGACCTCGTGACTGACTACGCCCGCGTGGACGTGCTCATCGAGAGCGTGGCGGCCAACATCGAGGTCGGCGGCATCTTCACGCCGAAGGGCAGCGCACGCGCGGCCGTGACGATGCTGCTCTCGCTACTCGATAGGCGTCTGCGCCTTGCAACGACGCTGGGCATCGAGCGGAAGGCAAAGCCCGTCGTATCGCTGGCAGAGGTGATGGATGGCAAGTAACAACGTCCTTCAACTCATGACCCGCGTCCTCGGCGCGACGTTCGCGGGCGACACCTGGGCGACTTGGCGCGCAGTCTTGAAGGCCGCGCACGCGCTCGACCTCACCGACGACGAGCGTGCAGTCGTCGCGACGTTGACGCAGCGGCAGACGTTGCCGCCGTCGCCTGTGCGCGAGTTGTGGCTATTGCTCGGACGTAGGTCGGGTAAGTCCATCATCGCCGCGCTGCTCGCGGTGTGGGCGACGACATGCCGCACGTATGCGCGGCTGGCACCCGGCGAGGTCGGCGTCTTCATGGTGATTGCCAGCGACCGGAAGCAGGCGCGCGTCATCAAGAAATATGTCAGCGGCTTGCTCCACGCGCACCCGTCGCTCGAAGTGCTGCTCGACCGCGAGACGGCGGACGCTATCTGGTTGACGAACGGCCTGTGCATCGAGATTCACACGTGCAGCTTCCGCAGTCTGCGCGGCTACACCTGCGTCGGTGCCGCGTGCGATGAAATTGCCTTCTGGGACGACGAGGACAGCGCGAACCCCGACCACGAGGTGCTCGTCGCCCTGCGTGCGGCGATGGCCTCAGTCCCCGAGGCGATGCTCATCGGCCTGACGTCGGTCTACGCCCGGCGCGGCGAAGTCTGGCGCATGTCGGAGAAGCATTTCGGCCGCAACGAGTCAGCCGACGTGCTTGTCGTGAACGGCGCGACATCCGCCATGAACCCGACCATCGGCCAGGCGGTGATTGACGCCGCGTACGAAGATGACCCCATCGCGGCCGCTGCCGAATTCGGTGCGGAGTTTCGCCGCGACGTCGAAGTCTTTCTCCCACCCGAGGCGCTTGACGCCGTGGTGCAGCGCGGCCGGTTCGAGTCGCCGTATCAGGCGGTGTATCGAGAGAGCTACGTCGGCTTCCTCGACTCGGCGGGCGGCACCGGACAGGACAGCATGACGCTGGCGATTGCCCATCACCACAAGGGTCACGCCGTGCTCGATGTCGTGCGCGAAGTGAAGCCGCCATTCGGCCCCGAGGCCACCGTCGCGGAATTTGCTGACATCTTGAAAGCCTATGGGCTGACAGCGGCGGTGTCAGACCGCTACGCGGGGAGCTGGCCGACCGAAGCGTTTCGCAAGGTGGGCATCACCGTCTATCCGTCTACGCGCACGAAGTCCGACATCTACAAGGACGTGCTCCCGTTGGTCATGTCTGGCACCTGCGAGCTGCTGGACGATGCTCGCTTATTGAAGCAACTTGGCGGCCTTGAACGACGCACCGCACGGGGCGGGAAGGACAGCATCGACCACAGCCCGCGACAGCATGACGACGTAGCAAACGCCGCAGCGGGCGCGCTCGTGCTCGTGGCGCACCTGCCGCCCGTCATCGATTCTTGGGTCGTCGTGACGGATGCCCAACCCGAAGCAGCCACACCACCACCACCGCCGCCGCATACGCCCGAGTGGATTCGCCAACATGCGGAAAATGAACATCTGCGGCTCACCGACAAAGACGCATGGCTGAAAAAGAACAACCTCGATGCGTGGCGCGCGATTCACTACATGGATAAAGAGGAGGTCGAGCGGCGCGATAAAGAGGCGACCGCCGTCATGTTCAAGATGCTCGGAAAAACGTCACCGTATCTGTAGAGGAGAGAATTATGAAACACGACCCACATTGCACGGGCTGCCCGCTATGTGACCCGGAGATGCGCACGGCGCTGAGCGCGTTCACCCGAGGCGACTACACCACGTATTGCGCGTGGCTCACCAAGCAGGACGCAAAGCGCGGCATCCGCACCGCTGGCGCACGCGGCGAACTGCGCTGCGGCATCACCTTCGTAGATCAGGAGGACGACATGGAGACACACGACCGCTCAGACCGCGCCCCAGATCCATATGCTCCCGGCATCGCCGCCCTGCTCGCCGCACGCGGCCTCGTCGACCTCACCAAGGATGCGGTCGCCGATCAGATCGTGGAGATGGAACTATTCCGACGATCATGGTTCGATTTGACGTCGACCGGACGCATGGCCGCCGCCGAGCCCGCCACTTCGCGTGAGCATCTAGAGGCGCCTGATCCGTATGCCGCAACCATCGCGAAGCGGCAGGAGGGACGACGATGACCACCGCAAGAACAGAAGAACTTCGGTTCCGAACGGCGGAGGAGGCCATCGCCGATCTGACCACGCGACTGCGGGACGCACACCGGGCGTTGGAGTCGGCCTTCGAACTGATTGACCTTCAAAAAGCTCAACTGAGCATGCAAATCGCCAAGATTTCGGACGTGCAATACGACGAGAAAGGGCGGATCGTCGCCGTTGTGTCGCGGACTCTCAAGGAGGAAGGACGATGACCACCACCGCCACCACACGTGCCGACGTGCTCGCCGACATTGAACGCCAGCTCGCCGCGCTCCCCGGCGACGAGGAGTATCAGCGTCAACTCGATGACCTCAGGCAAAAGCGGGAGGCGTTGTCGTTGCGCATCCAGACAATCCGCAGCGCCACCGCCGCGCTGACCAACGTGACCCCGAAGATCGCCGCCGAGGTCGAATGGCGAGATCACCTCATCGAGTGGCGCACAACCCTCTGCGACGAACTGCTCGCGTTCCCACCACGCATCCGCGACGACCGCGAACTGGGGAAGCAACAGAACGTAAAGCTGTCCATCGTCACCATTGATCGGGGCCGCGTCTCGGAGGATGCGGGCTGGCCGCTAGAGAGGCTGCGCCTCGGTGCGCTCATGCGCGAGGCCGGCTACGCGGAAGGGCCGAAGTTTGAGAATCAGACAGCCGGCCGGCTACCGTGGTTCGGCTCGCTGCCGGAGGTCGAGGCTCGGATCAACGCGTTGCATCAAGAGCACGCGGGCGCACAGGCGAGGCTCGATGACGCGTTGCTCGACGACGAAGGGCGCGCGGCCAAGGGCGCCGAAATCGTCAGACGCAACGCCCTGCCGCACCGCAAAACGCGGGGCGACGGCTCGCAATACGACCGCTACCCGGATGGCCACGTGGTTGAGGTCACCGCCTAAGGCGAAGGGGTCATGCGTGCGAGTGGGAAGCCTCGCATTTCCTCAGGCTGGTAACGGCGTGAGGCAGCCGCCCGCCGGTCCCTTCGCCGCCTGCGCCTCGCAGGTGTTCTGTTCCCGCCGGTCGGCGCAACTTCCTCTGGTGTCGGGGCGGAGCGCCAGTGTCAGCCCGTGTCGTGTCCACAGCGCGGCGCGGACATCCGCCCATTTCAGGGCCCGATGAGAAAGATGGATGAGCTACTAACCCTGGCCCAGATCTTCGCGGCGGACTTGCTACCATCTTCGCGACCAGGGTGCTGCTACTCCGAGGTGTGGCCTCCGTCAACATAGTCGGGGTTGGTGTCATTCGCCGTCGCCTACACTTATCCCAATGCCGTCGTCTCATCCGAGCGCCAGACGCTTCATAGCAGCGGGCCTGTTCGATGACGTCGCGTCGTTCGCCGATCTTGAAGGTCGCATCAGCGCGCTCGGGGAGCAGCACACGACCGCTATCGGTGACGCCTTCGAGATCTTCTTCGAGGGGTATTTGGCAACGCAGCCGATCATGCAGGCCGACCGGGCATGGCTCGTCAAGAGCATCAATCCCGACATCCGCAAGGCCCTCAACCTCCCCGCCGACGCGAAGGGCATCGACGGCGTCTACCGCACGCGGACGGGCGACCTCATTCCGTATCAGGTCAAGTTTCGCTCTGGCCGAGGGACCCTCACGTTCACCGAGGTCGCGCCGTTCCTTGGCGTCACGGATCGAGCGCAGGCAGCGCGGCTCGTGGTCACCAACGCCAACGAGTTGGCCAACGACATCAAGGTCCGGGACGGGGTCTTCAGCCTGCGGGGGATCGACTTCGACGATCTGACGAAGGAGGACTTCGCGGCGCTCGCGAGTTGGCTGCGCGACCAGCCCTGCGCCCTCCCCAAGAAGATCCCCCGAGCTGATCAATTGGAGGCGCTCGCCCGCATCGAGGCCACGTTCACGACGGAGCCACGCGCCACCGTCGTGATGGCCTGCGGCACCGGCAAGACGCTCGTCCAACTTTGGGCCGCTGAACAGCTGCGTCCAAAGACTGTTCTCGTACTGGTGCCGTCACTCGCCTTGCTCCAGCAGACGCTGGCGGTCTGGAGTCATGAGCACTCGTGGGGGGACCGGTTCGTGTATCTCGCGGTCTGCTCTGATCCAACTGTCGCCACTGCAGATGATGCGATCAGGTTGTCGCCGCAGGACGTGGACTTCCGGGTGAATACCGACCCCGCCGTCGTTCGAGGTTTCTTGTCGTCGGGCACGGATGCCGTCAAGGTAGTCTTCAGCACGTACCAGTCGGCTCGCGTGGTGGCCGAAGGATCCACAGGGCTGAAGCCCTTCGATGTGGGCATCTTTGACGAGGCACACAAGACAACAGTGCCATCCGGGGGTACTTTCGCGGCTGCGCTGTCAGACGAGATCGTGCCGATCCACAAGCGGCTGTTCTTCACCGCCACCCCACGACACTACGACGTGCGCCATCGCGATAAAGAAGACAACTTCCGCGTCGTGTCGATGGACGACCGGGCCGTTTATGGTCCGGTCACGTACGAGTTGACGTTTGGCGAGGCGGTCCAACGCGAAATCATCTGCGACTACCGCGTCGTCATCGCCGCCGTCAACCCACAGGAGATCACCGACTTCGCCCTTAACCACGGCATCACGCTTGTTGAGGGCGATCTCATCGCCGCCCGTTGGGTAGCGGGTTTGCTCGCCGTGCAGAAGGCAGTCGCCGAGACTCACGCCTCGAAGGTCATTTCGTTCCACAGCCGGGTCCGGCTCGCGAAAGAGTTTGCGGGCGAGACGCCTCGCGGCGTCGGTCGCTATCTGCCGAACTTCGCCATCGGTCATGTGAACGGCGAAATGCGGACCTCGGATCGGCGGTCTATCTTGCAGGGCTTCCGAAGCGACCGAAGTCTACTCGTGACCAACGCCCGGTGTCTGACCGAAGGTGTGGATCTGCCCGCCGTGGACATGGTCGCCTTCGTGGACCCTCGCCGCAGCCGGATCGACATCGCGCAGGCGATGGGGCGGGCGATGCGCCGACCGCCGGAATCGCACAAGCAGTTCGGGTACGTCGTGGTGCCGCTGCTCACGAGCATCGAGGGCACGCATCTCGACGGGGGCAGTTGGGCTGAGGTCGTCGATGTGCTCAACGCGATGCGTGAGGTCGACGGCAGGCTCGTCGACATCATCCGCGAGTTGAAGGAGCGCGAGGGACGTGGCGATGTCTTCAATCCAACCCGACTCGCTGAACGCGTCATGATGCTCGGGCCAGCCGTGGCGTTTGAGGTGCTGGAGCGCGAGATCTACGTCGCCATTGTGGACCGAATCGGCGTCTCGTGGGACGCGATGTTTGGACAGTTGATCGCGTTCAAGGCGTCCCACGGGCATTGCAACGTACCGGCGATCTTTCCGGCCAATCCGAGTTTGGGCAACTGGGTTAGTGCACAGCGCCAAAGACAGCCCTTCCTTTCGCATGACCGCATTGCCAGACTTAACGCTCTGGGGTTCCAGTGGAACCCGTTGGACGTGGCGTGGGAAAGAATGTATCTGGAGCTACTAGCGTTTCACCAGCGGTATGGCCACGGAAATGTGCCTCAAGACTTTCAAGACAATCCCTCCCTCGGACGCTGGTTGGCCACCCAACGCGGTACACGGCGACAAGGTCGCCTGTCCGCCGATCATCTCGCCCGATTGGAAACGGTGGGGGTCGTCTGGAGCCGATGGGATTCGGACCGCTGGGACGCGGCGTGGGAGACGCATTACCAAGAACTCGTCGCGTTCCAAGAGCAACACGGACGTGGCTACGTCCCTGTGCTGTTTCCAGACAACCTCCAACTGGGGAAATGGTGTGCGAAGCAACGAGAGGCAAAGAGGCGGGGACGGCTATCTGCCGACCGAATCACGCGATTAGAAGCGCTGGGATTCGTGTGGGATCCGCTGGACGCCGTCTGGGCACAGCGATATCAGGAACTCGTGATATTCAAAGGTCGGCATGGACACTGCGAGGTGCCGCAGAAGTATCCGGCCAACCCGGCGCTGGGGACGTGGCTGCAGACCCAACGCAAAGAGCAACGTCGAGGGGCGATGCCCGCTCCGCGCGTGGCCAAACTGGAGGCGTTGGGCCTTCGGTGGAGCCTCTTGGACGCCGTATGGGACGAGCGGTACCAGCAACTCGCCTCGTTCCAACAGGAGCATGGCCACGGTAATGTGCCCAACACCTTCCCGACTGGTCTCGGCAAGTGGGTTAATACTCAAAGGCAGGCAAAGAGGCGAGGCGTGTTGTCTGCGAAACGCGCGGCGCAGCTCGAGTCACTGGGCGTTGACTGGAACTTTCAGGCCGCAGCGTGGGACGAACGCTATCAGGAACTGGTTGCTTTCCAGCGTCAGGCTGGGCATTGCAATGTCCCCGAAGGCTACCGCGAGAATCCTAAACTGGCTGGATGGGTTTCCCAGCAACGCCGCAGAATGAGGAAAGCCAAACTCTCCGCCGACCGGGTCGCCCGGCTCGATGCGCTGGGGTTCGTGTGGCAGGTCAAAAATCGCTCCTAGCCTGGCGCGCTTCGTCGGGGCAGGGAGTGTGCATCGCGGCTTCTGAATCAGGGCTTGCGACTCACCACGGAAGGGCGAATTGCCATAGTCATCGCGGACGGTCAGACAATCCGGGCACCACGTCCACCGGCCCGGATCGTTCGCGAGCGGCTCGAGGCGGCACGCGCCGCGCGGCCCGCAGATCGTTTCGTAGCGGCGGAGCCGTTCGCCAGGCTCGGCGTCGTTCGCGTCGTTGAGGGCGTCGTTGGCGGTCATCGGCTTGACGTCATTCTAGCGCTGGCGCTCGGGAGAGCCGCCAGGAACTTGAGACAGACGCCAATCTCGCCGCAAATGTAACCAAGGCTGCATCTGTGCGATCCTGTGAGGCATGAGCAGCTTCGAAGCGCAGGAGGCACTGGTCCGGAAGTTCTTCGAGCGCCGAAACATCAAACTCTTTGAAGGAATCCGTCGCGAGCGCAGTGTCCTCGCCGAACGGATGTCGGCGGAGAGGACGCTGAACAGCGGCGCGTTCGTGTATGCCGTCACGGCCGCCATCGCGGGAGGGTTCGAGGAATTCGCCCACGGTCTGATCAGGGACACCTTCGATCTTCTAAATCGGTCTGGTCTTGTGATCGATACCGACACCGCGTCATGGATCAAGTCCCAGCTCGACCCCTTCTTCGAGGCTGCCGCCAAGAACATCCGTTCGGAGGCCGGTGAGGGCCGAGTGTTGCCAGACGAGCTCAGGGTGAGCGTTGACCGTGCGATGGACAAGTCGCTTGCAGAGATCAGGCGCGACCTGCAAATCGAACTGGAGCTCGCGCTCGTCACGACCGCGCCGACTGCCGTGGTGTGGGACGAAGCGCTGCGCGATGCTCTCGTGCCGCTCCAGAATCGGCGCGGGTTGGAACAGGCGTTTGTCGCACGAGCGAAGGAACACGGCGAGTCGCTTTGCGTCATCCTGTTCGACATCGACCATTTCAAGGACGTAAACGACAAGCAGGGCGGACACGCGATCGGAGATGAAGCGCTGGTGAGTATCGCTGGGGCGGCCTCGGCTTGCGTGAGAGGAAAGGGTGCGGCTTTCCGTCTCGGCGGCGACGAGTTTGTGTTCTTATTACATAATCACTCGCTTGAGGAAGGGCTCGCTGTCGCAGAACGATTCAGACGTGAAGTCAGCGGTTCACCGCGAACCTCACGACAGCTCAAGCTGACCGTCAGCGTCGGTGTGGCGCAGCACCCCGACCACGGTGACGATCTCGATGCGCTCCTCAAGGCAGCGGACACAGCGCTTTACGACGCCAAAAACCGCAGCAGGAATGTCGTTCGCTACTTCGGCGAACCGGAACCGAAGACGTCTGGCCCTCGTGAAGTGGAGAGGAAGCGGCCCGAACCCGGTGGGCTATCGGCTGAGGAACAGCTGAAGATTCGTCAGGACTACTTCCGTGCTCGTGTCGCCCGATGCCCCCGGGACGAAGCCCTGCTCAAAATCCAGGACATCACTGCGCTGGGAGAGTCCACGCGAAGTCTCAGGGTGTCGTGCCCGCTCTGCGGCCTTTCCGCAGAATTGGATTGAACGACGAACGCCCCGACCTTCCGCTGTCGGCCGCTGCGCGTCAACGGCACGCCGATGCGCCGTGACAGTCGCGCCTTGGCAGCCGAGAGGCCCATCGCGCGCTTCAACGGGAAACCGCCGAAACTCACTTTATCGTGACACCGCTAAATGCCCCGTAGTTGCCGAGTTCTCTTCCGCTCCGTGACTCATACAACGTTACCTGTGGAAGACCTTTGTATTCAGCCTCCCTATACTTGGAGATGACCTTAACGATCTTTTCCTTGCCATCCAACTCGAACCCTACCCACATCGGTCCGTCAATGTAGAACTTGCCCGTCTTGACATCCATGCGTTTGATGAGGCCAAGTTTAACCATGGTGGAAATGGCTTCATTGCCGCCACTTGCGACCGCCCCATTTTGCGTGCCCGCTGGCTTTGCTGCGAATGGAACCGTCGTCGCCGGACCATTTGACGAGTTGGCTCTTGCTCCCGTGTTCTGAGATGCCGCAGAAGTCGGCCCAACCGGCTCGATCGACACCGTCTGCTGACCGCCGACTTTTCCTGCCCACAACCGATAGCGCCCAAATTGCGAAGATCTCGCTTGGCGAATCTGGAAGGCATCTCGCTCGATGTTCGTCCGCACGAACTGCCGAACCGCATCTGACGCTGATGCGGCGTCTATGGTCCGAAGCAATGTGTCGATCAACTGTAGGTCTGTTTCGCCCAGCCGATCGCGCTCGTAGAACATTAAGCCGTAGTGGTCGAGACGCCCGTCTTTGGTCGGTACCTCAACCGATACAGCCGGCGTCAGGTTCAAAGCGTAGATGTGATTCGTGCCCCCGGTCTTGAGTGCCCAAGACTTGTGGTTGGCACAGCGATATTGTTTACAGAACGCCGATGTCTCAAACGCCTGTCCGACCACCTCCGGCGATGGAGTGGTCAGGATTCCCTTTCCACTAGTGCTAGTCGGAGCCGCGGGTTCCTTCACCGGGGTCGTAACAACAACGGCTGGTGGCGTTGGCTGGCGCATCGCCGCGATGACAGCCGGTGAGACTCCATGGCCCTCCAAGTCCGCGACGCCCGATGGGCTGAGGTCAAACCGTATCGCCCTAGCTTTGATTGCTTCGGTGACCATCGTGGTTACCGCCTGCTCGGACATACCCACTTTCACATAGTGGATCACATCCGCGTTCGTCAGCGTGGACACTTGCGCGCTGACCGAACGAACGGAAAACGCGGTCAGGAGAATAGCAACCGTCACCCGGAGCATGTATTTCATTCTTCTACCCTCACGCTCAAACGTGTGCGAGATCCTGAACTGATTTCCTGAACGCTTGAGGAGATGGCACCATCGGAAAGGATTCCTTCGTGCCGCCAGTGCCGCCGACCACGATGGTTCCGTATCCGAACTTCTGCCCGAAATATGACTCAGATACGGCGATTGATTCGACCTTGCTAAGTAGCAGCTCCAGTGAGCGCTTTCGAAAGACGCCGGTATGGAGCGAGAGGCGCCTAGTGGTCAGCATGAACTTGGTGTTCTGGCGCAAGATCACCCGGCCGATCAAGTCGACGAACCCGATCGTCCACCACAAGATCGAGCCGCTCACGCCAGCCGTGCCGCCGGCAACCGTGGTCAGTAGCGCCAGGGTGAGAAAGAGCGCGGGCCGGCGAAACACGATCCAGTGCAACCCTCCCTCATAAATGGTTTTCTCAGATTGCTGCACCGACACCGGAGGGGCCGCGCTTGGGCCTGGCGACGATTGCAGATCCGTGCCGCAGTAGCGACATTTAACTGCCGCGTCCTGAATGTCTTCCGCGCAGAACGGACACTTCTTCATCGCCCTTTTCCCAAATGGTCCGGTTCGTACGGTTCGATGACAAATTCCAACGGCCGTGCGCCGGCGTCTGGCGGAACGTACTCGGTCTTCCAGTAGAGGAAGCCGTCATCTTGAATAAAGAGCTCCACGCGCAGATGAACATTCGTTCGCGACTCTCCGATGAGGCAGTCGACCGATGTCAACCAGGTTGTCCCCGCCCAAGGATACGGGGCGACGCCTTGAATCCGGCAATCAGACTGGTATTTCTGGACGTGACGTTTGGCTGCTTGAATTGCCGCAGCCCTAAACTCCGGTATCGGTTCGTTACCCACATGCTCGTGAGCCTTGACTCCATCCTCGAATGTCGACTTCTTATTGCACGCAATCGTTAAACCGATGGCGAGGCAGCAGATTACTGCTCGTTTCATAACCTGTTACCTCGTCTTGTGACTGGCATTCCGCCGGAACGCGAATATCGATATGTAAAGGATTGCCAACGTCACTACATTTGCTGCTGTCCAGAGATACTTCTCGCGGAGATACACCGGCGCGATCGGGTTATAGAGAACGGCGCACGCCCCGAGCAGAACGTTGAGGCCCGGGCCAATCGCTCGATGCCAAGTGACGAGGTAATACACGCATGTGGCACACAAGAAGAGGCGTAGAAGGGTGTAGTAGCCGTACGGCATCCGCTGGACAGCAACTGCAACGACGATGGTCGCAATGCCTGCTACGTATGTCTGAGGCTCATGGCCGCGAAAAAACATCAAGTCTCGTGGGCGCTCCGAGTCCGCAGTCTGCTTCGATTACTCTCGCCTGGCGTGACGACAAGTTAACGCGCTCGGCGGCCTGACCCTTCAGGGTGGCTCAGGCTTCGGCCGCTGTCTGTTCAAAAGCGCACAACGATGGCGGGTTTGGCTGAGGCGGGGGCAGTAGGGCAGCTGGGCGCGTGGGGGTAGGCTCGGGAGGCTCTGAGGACCGCTAAGGGCTAGCCGCCCTGCGGCGACCGGCAGCCGGGCCAAGGGTAAGCCTAGCCCTGGTTCCGGCCGCGCCCTAGCCCGCGCCCAGCGGTGTAGCATATCTGTAGTTTATCCAGCTACACACAGCTACATTTAGCTTACACCTAGCTACACGTGAAATGACAAATCATTGAGTAAATCAGCGAATCAGCTAATGTTTTCAGGGGGTGCCGTAAGTCTGCAAAACCTCCACCCCCGGTTCAAATCCGGGCGGCGCCTCCACTTACCTAACGCGCTCCTTCAGTGCACGTGCTGACCACACTGACTCCGCACCTG
>JAYVYV010000540.1:0-17813 GCA_043783985.1 Acidobacteriota bacterium
GATGCGCTTCACATCGAAGGGCGGCACGCGCCCCGATGACGTCGGCTCGGCGCCCGCGTACTGGGGGATGACGGAGCCGCAGTACAGGCAGAAGGCCGATCTCTGGCCGCTCAACCCGGACGGCGAACTCGTGAACTGGACGATCGTCGAGAGCAAGCAAGGGCTCGCGCACGTGCGCGAGATCGCGGCGGTGAAAGGGATCGGCGTCCTGTGGCCCGGCGCCGGCACCCTGCGCGGCGTGTTCTCGACGACCAACGCGGCCGGCGATCGCGTAATCGATCAGGCCGGATGGGAACAGGCGATCCAAACCGTGCTGTCGGCGTGCAAGGAGTTCCACGTGCCCTGCGGGTTCCCCGCCACGCCGGCCGACATCGAGACCCGGATGAAGCAGGGTTTCAGCGTGTTCGTGATGAACTGGGGCGACACCGGCTTCAAGGCCGTCGACCTCGGCCGCGCCGCGTCGGGTCGGTGAGGCTGTTCGACCGCGGTGCATTCCTCCGGCACGACGAGCGCGTGCGCAAGCGCACGCGCCGTGTGGCCGCGTGCATTCCGGCGGAGCGGGTGGAACCCCTCTAGACGGTCTGGTAACGGCGCAACAGGTCGATGGCGAATTGCGCGGCCTCTTCCTGGTCCGCGAACCGACCGTCCTGCACGAGCGCGCCGTCCATCCTGAGCCTGATTTCGATGTGGTCTGGCGCGACCGTCACGCAGGTGCAGACGAGGGGACCCATCTCCCAGAGAAGCACGCCTTTGCGGGCGACGACACGCTCCGGGCCGACCATATGTTGTGAACCTAACATAGTCATTTTGCCCGGAACTGTTCACTTTTGCACACCCCTCTCACGCCGTATGTCATCTTCCTAACACATGGAACGGCAGGGATCGGCAACCAAACGGACGCCTACATCGGCGGGAATTCCTCCCAGTCATCCCAGCCGAACGCATGCGACCCGCCCCAGTCGGGCGGCCGCGCCAGCCAGTTCTGGCCCGTGTCGCCAATCGGCGCGCCCGGAGGCGCGTCGGGCGTCGCATGCGGGAACGGCCGCGCGAGATCGAGCGGGCGATCGAGGAAGCGCTTGATGTCGGCCGACAGCAGCGTGCGCTGCGCGGTATCCAGCTCGGTCTTGTTCACGGCCGCCTTGATCCGCGACGAAAGCTTCGACAGTTTGTAGGACGCGATCGCGCGCACCTGACCGTTGGGCGAACTGCTGGCCAGCCACATCAGGCGATCGACCAGCACGCGCTCTTCCGCGCGCCGCACCGCGGCCTCGTACGTCGACGTCGTCGGCGCATCGAAGATCGCGGTGACGAGCCGATCGACGACGTCTTCCAGCCCGGGCATCGCCGGGTTGACCGCGTGCTGCGCCACCATGCGCGACGCCCGATCCAGCTGCAGCAGGAAACCGATCGTCACGTCCGCCGCGACCGTCGCCGGGCTCAGCGGATCGAAGGTGTCGCCGGTCGTCCGCGGGAACAGCTCGCGGTGCAGGCCCCAGCCGGGCGGGCGCGGCGCGATGAGCGCGAGCACCGGTGCGGGGACCGTCAGCTCCGACGGCCGCAGCGTTGTCGCCAGCGCGTCGAGCGCCTTGCGCTGATCGTCGACGCCCACGCCCCTGGTCGGCGTCCGGTGATCGCCGCGCATCGCGTAGATGTAGTCCTGCCCGGCGACCATCGACGCCGCCGATTCGACGGCGTAGCGGTGATACATGAAAATCGGCACCAGCGGCTCTTCCACGGTCGCCGTCGGCGTCCCGGCCCGGATCGTGTGCTCGCCGATCTTGTTCAACGCGGCGCGGCGCACCTTCATCAGGCGGTACAGCTCGTCGGCCTGATCCTGGCCGTTGGACCACTGGTCGACCTTCGGGTTGGAGTCGGTGTCCTGGTTCGTCATGTACCGCAGGTCCCGCGTCCACGCGTCGTCGAGGATTTTCGTGAGCGCGGCTTTCTCGTCGGTGCCCGGCGCGAACTGGCGGTAGCCGTAGTCGATCGTGACCTTGTCCCAGTCGCCGATGCGCTGCGGGTACGCATCCGAGAGATCGATCGAGCCGTCCGCGTGCAGCTTCTCGAGCGGATGCGGGTAGTCCATGACCGAAATCCAGCCCTTGTCGCTGTCGTAATAGTTGTGCCCGAGGCCGAGCGTGTGCCCCACCTCGTGCGCCGATAGCTGGCGGATCCGCTTGAGCGCGGTCTGATAGAGCAGGTCCGGCTTTTCCGTGCCGGATGCGTACGGCGACGTCAGCCCCTCGAAGATCAGGTAATCCTGGCGGTCGCGCAGCGATCCGAGCGTGACGGTGCCTTTGAGGATCTCGCCGGTGCGTGGATCGGCGACCGATCCGCCCGAGCTCCAGCCGCGCGTCGACCGGTGGACCCAGTTGATCATGTTGTAGCGGATGTCCATCGGATCGACGCCGTCGGGCAGCACGGCGACCTTGAAGGCGTCGCGGAACCCGGCCGCTTCGAACGCCTGATTCCACCAGCTCGCGCCCTCGACCAGCGCCTTCTTCACGTCTTCCGGAGCGCCCGGGTCCACCCAGTACTGGATCGGCTTGACCGCCTCGCTCATCGCCGCGCCCGGATCCTTCTTCTCGAGGCGATGACGCCGGACGTAGCGCACCTGCATCGGATCGCCGATGGGCACGCTGTAGTCGACGAAGGTCAGGCCGCCGTAGCCGGCGCGCGGATCGTCCCAGCGCGGCGTGTAGTGGCCGTCCGGCAGCTCGACGAGCGACACGTGCTCGCGCAGCGTCACCGCGTCGGCCGACGGCGTCACGCTCGCGACCGAGCCGGAGAACAGCCCGCCGCCGCGTCCGCCACCGCCGCCCGCGCGGCCGCCGCTTCCGCTTTCGGGAATCGGACCCGGGCCCTGCTGCGGTCCGGCGGCGTTGCCGCCGCCGCGCCCGCCGGCGGTGTCGTTGACGAAGGTCAGCGTCATCTCGATCTCGGTGTTTTTGGGGAAGGCCTTCGTGCGCGCCATATAGAAGGCGCTGCGCGTGCGGTCCACGCGGTAGCTGCCCGGGCGCAGCGCGTTGCCGGCCCCGGTGACGTCGCGCAGCAGGAAGTCCGTCGCGTCGACGAGGACGCGGCCGTCCGCTTCCGCGGCGACCGTGAATCCCCAGAGCACCGACTTCGCGAACGAGTCCTCGACCGACTTTCGCTCGAGCGGGTTCGCGCTGCTCGACCGGAACGACAGGTTCGGCTGCACCATCAGAATGCGCGGGCCCACGCGCTGGAACGACACGAGGCGCGCGCCGCCGCCGCCGCCGCGGTCCAGGCCGATGTCGTTCGAGCCGAGACCGGCCGCGAGGCCGGTATTCAGCAGGATGTCGGTGTCGAGCTTCGGGATCTCGACGAACAGCGATCCGGTGCGCTCCTCCCAGTAGAGCGGGTAGAAGCCGTCGATCTTCTGCATGTCGGCGGTGCGCGCGCCGATCGGCGGAATCGGCCCGCCGCCGCCCGCCGGTTGTCCGGCGCCAGCCCCACGCCCACCACCGGTGGGCGCCTGCTGCGCGTGCAGCGGCCGTGATCCTTGAGCGGGAAACATCAGGATCATGGACGAGAGCACGGACGTACACGTGATGGATGCTCGTAACATAGGGAATGCCTCGCGGCGGCGATTCTATCAGCAGGAGGACGCGATGACGGATCTCGAGAAGCTGCGGTACCCGGTGGGCCGGATGGAACGGCTCAAGGCCCCGTCGGATCGCGCGGCGCGCGCCGCGCACATCGACATCATCGAGCAGACCCCGGCCACCTTTCTGTCGCTGACCAAAGGGCGCTCGGATGGTGAGCTCGACACGCCGTACCGGCCGGGAGGCTGGACCGTGCGGCAGGTCGTGCACCACGTGCCCGACAGCCACATGAACGCCTACATCCGCATGAAGTGCGCGGCCACCGAGGACGCGCCGGCGATCAAGACGTACGACGAAGCGAAATGGGCGGATCTGCCCGAGGCGAAAACGGGTCCGGTGGAGCCGTCACTCGCGCTCCTCGACGCGCTGCACCGCCGATGGGTGATGTTCCTGCGCGCGCTCACCGACGCAGACTTCGCGAAGGCCTACGTGCATCCGGAACTCGGCACGGTGACGCTCGACGAAGCGCTCGCGCTGTACGCCTGGCACTGCCGTCACCACACGGCGCACATCGAATTAGGAATTGGGAAGTAGGAATCGAGAAAGCGCGCGTCGCTGCTGGACGCGCCGCACGTGTTCGCGAAACCGGAGTGCCCAACCGATACCTCCGATGCTCGTTCGGCGTCAGTGGCCGCGCCCTTAGCGCGCTTGGCTGGTGAGGCTCGCGATGAGGGCGATCAGCGTCTCCGCGTCGTAGGGCTTTGCCACGTGGCTGTCGAAGCCGGCCGCGAGCGCGAGCGCCTTGTCCGCGCCGCTGGCGTACGCGGTCACCGCAATCGCCGGAATGCGTCCGCCGCTTTCCGCCGGCAGCGCCCGCACGATCCGGATCAGATCGAATCCGTCCTGCTCGGGCATCCCCACGTCGGTCAGCAGCAGATCCGGGCGCTCCTCTTCCAGGAGCCGGAGGGCATCGCGCACCGATCCGGCGACAATCGCCACCGCGCCGGCCGACGCCAGCGTCAATGCCAGAAGCTCCCGTGCATCCGCATCGTCGTCCACGACGAGCGCGCGTAAGCCGACGATCGGCTGCGGGCGCGCCGACGACGGCGGCGCAACGACAGCGTCGCCGGCCTGATGCTGCAGCGGAAGACGGACCGTGAACACCGCGCCCTGGCCGAGGCCGGGGCTGGAGGCTTCCACCGTGCCGCCGTGCGCTTCGGTCAGCGCGCGCACGAGCGCGAGGCCCAGACCGAGCCCGCCGTGCTTGCGCGACGTGCCGGCGTCCGCCTGGCGGAACCGATCGAAGATGTGCGGCAGAAAATCCGGCGCGATCCCCTGGCCGGTGTCGCTCACCACGATTTCGGCGACGCCGTCCCCTTCACGCAGCTCGACCTGAATCACGCCGCTCGCGTCGGTGAACTTCACGGCATTGGCGAGCAGGTTCCACACCACCTGCTCGATCCGGCCCGGATCGCCGTTCACCGTTCCCACGCCGGGCTGAATCACCGCGCGCACAGTGATGTTCTTGTTCGACGTCGCGGGACGCACCGCGTCGAGCGCGGACTGGACGATCGCCGGCAGGTCGACGGCGCGCATGTCGAGCCGCAGTTTGCCGTTGATGATGCGCGAGACGTCGAGGAGGTCCTCGACCAGCTGCGTCTGCAAACGCGCGTTGCGCTCGATGACGCCGATCGCGTGCTGCACGCGGGCGGGCGCCACGTGGCCGTCGCGCAGCATCCGCGACCAGCCGAGGATCGCGTTCAGCGGCGTCCGCAGCTCGTGCGACAGGACGGCGAGAAACTCGTCCTTCGCGCGGCTCACTTCCTGCGCGCGCTCGTACAGCTGCGCGTTCTCGAGCGCGACCGTCGCCCACGACGCGATGCCGACCGCCAGACGCTCGTGCTGTTCGGTGAACGCGCCGACCTGCGGGTGGCCGAAGAACAGCCCGCCCATGACGACGCCGTCGCGCGCCTTCACCGGCACCGCGAGATAGCTGCGCACCGGCAGGTGGCCCTTCGGCATGCCGCGATAGGGCTCGCTGAGCCCGTAGCGCGGATCCACCAGGACGTCCGGGATGCGGATGACCCCTTCGCCGCGGAACGTCGGGCCGAACAACGCGGTCGCCCGCGGCTGCGGAAACTTGCTGAACGCTTCCTTCGGCGCGCCGGACAGCGTGTAGAGCAGGAACGACTCACCGGACTTCGGGTCGATGACGTTGTAGAAGAAGGCGCCGAACGCCGCGCCCGTCAGCTCGGTCGCGGCGTCGGTCACCGTCTGCACGATCGTCTCGCGATCCAGCTCGGAGGCGACCGCGGCGCCCACGCGGTTGAGCGTCTGCATCACGCGCGCCTGGCTGGCGACGCGCTCTTCCGCGTGCTTGCGCTCGATGCCGACCGCCACCGAATTGGCGACCGCCGCCAGCGCGTCCAGAGCGGACGATGACAGGCGGTGGCGCGAGAACATCGCCATCACGCCGACGAGGCGATCGTCGACCAGCAGCGGATACCCGGCGAAGGCGATGAGCCCGAGCTCGGTCGCCCACGCCTGCTCGGGAACGCGCGGGTCGCCGATGACCTCGTTGGTCAGGTGCGGCGTGCGCTCGGCGGCGATGAGCCCGATCTTGAACTCGCCCACGCGAATCCGGCTGTGGGCGCCGTCGATGTGGGTGTAGATGCCCGCGCTGGCCTGCAGCTCGAGCAGTTGGCCGTCCTCGTTGAGGGTCCAGATGCGCGCGAACGCCGCGCCCAGATGCAGCACCACCGCGCCGGCGCACCGGCGGAGTACCTCGGGCAGCGGGTCGCGCTGCACCAGTGCGAGAGCGATGTCGGCGGTGAATGCGGACAACGAGGCGTATTCCCGCTGCGCCGCTTCAGCCCGGGCCTGCTCGTCGACGTCGGCGAGCGTGCCGATCCACTGATTGACGCCGCCCTCGCGATCGGCGACCGGGACCGCGCGCGCGACGAAGAGCCGGTAGCCCTGGCTCGCGTGGTGCCAGATCCGCCCGCGCGCCTCGTACGCGGATCCGCTCGCGATGGCCGCGTTCCAGAGCGTCATGACGCGGTGCCGATCGTCGGCGTGAATGGCGGAGAGCCAGCCCGATCCCTGATGGACCGGCCAGGGCTGGCCGGTGTACGCGCTCCATGCGTCCTGCGGCTCGATGAATTGACCGTGAGAGTCGGCGGTCCACAGGACCTGCGATCCCGCGGACACGAGGGAGGAGGCGTCGTGCTGCGTCACAAGGTGAAGGCGCCGCGCCTTGGCGAGGCGCGGCGGCGGTTAGGAAACGCGCGCAACCCGGCCGTCGTCCGACACCGTGTGCGTGTGGTGGCGGCAGACGTCCTGGATCGTGGCGTCCTTGTAGAAGTTGCCCATGGCGTAGCCGCACAACAGCGAGAAGTCGTGCGTGTTGGCCAGGCGGTTCCAGAGCATTTCCAGCTTGATCGCCGCCGCGCTCATGCCGTCCTTCCAGAGCACGTCCACCATTTCGCCGTAGGCGCGGATGGTCCTGGCGCGGCCGCGCCCGACCTGCTCGAGCGTGCGGCCTGCCGACGCCTTGAAGAAATCCGGATCGGGCTCGCCGTTCACCATGAACGTGGCAAGCGTCTGGCGCGCGTCCAGCAGCAGCAGATCGCCCGCCGCCTTCAACGCCTCGACGTTGATGGCGGCGGCGGTCAGGTTCTCCACGACGCAATCGATGTGGGGCTTGGTGGCGATGAGGACGGCCGGCTGACCGAGCGCCAGGCCTTCGGCGACGAAGCCGGACACGATGCGGCACAACGAGTTGGTGTCCTCGTAGAACCGGACCGCGTGGAAATGACCGCCGGTCACTTCAGCCTTGGACATACGCACCGCCCTTCTGAACGAAATGATACCAGAGACTTCACGAGGCTCTAAGCAAGACCATCTCCAGTTGCGGTTCGAAGCTCCGCCGTGAACGGGCACGAAGAGTGCACATGTGCGGTGCGGAGGCTGGCATGCGGGCGTGGTTCATCCTCGGAGTGGCCTTTTTCATGATGGCCGTGATGTTGACGCTCCTGCAGAGCCGGGAGGATGAAGAGATGCTTGTCCGCCTCGGCGACCGCGACCTCCGGTCACTTCCCACATAACGCAGGATTGGGTGCAGAATGACAACTCAAAGTGCAGCGCAACCGGTCACAAGCGGCTCGTTCTCCCTGCTGTGGACGCTCGTCACGCGTTCGGTTGGACTGACGGCCGGCCTCGCCGTTGCGCTCCTGATCATGGCCGCGTTGATCTCGACCGTGACGTCGTAGCTGGGGTCACTTCGCCGCTACGTGGCAATCACCGTCGCAGGTGGTGCGTCAGGTGCTCAATGTCGGCAGGCGAACTCTATTACAATCCGGCCCCATGGGACGGATGCCGGGCGTGCTGGCGGGACTGCTAATTTCGGCCCTTCCGGGCTCGGCCCAACAGCCCTCCGCTCCCCCGCCGGACACCGAGATTGTTCTCGCGTCCCTCTCGCCCGACTCCCGCGTCGTCGTCGGCTCCCCCCTGAACATCACCAACAGCCCAGGCTACGACAACCAGCCGGCGTTCACTCCGGACGGAGCCGGCATCCTGTTCGCCTCGATTCGAGGCGGCGCGCAAACCGACATCTACCGTTACGACGTCGCGTCGGCGGCGACCACCCGCGTGACGAGCACGCCCGAGAGCGAGTACTCGCCGACCGTCACGCCCGACGGCGGCCACATCTCGGTCATCCGCGTCGAGGCCGACGGCACGCAGCGGCTCTGGCGCTTCACGATCGACGGCCGAAAGCCGGAACTCGTGCTGGCGAACATCAAGCCGGTCGGCTACCACGCCTGGGCCGACGACCACACGCTGGCGCTGTTCGTGCTGGGCTCGCCGGCGACGCTGCAGCTCGCCGACACCTCGACGGGAACCGCCG
This sequence comes from Acidobacteriota bacterium, assembly GCA_043783985.1. Lineage (GTDB taxonomy): Bacteria > Acidobacteriota > Vicinamibacteria > Vicinamibacterales > CAVVIG01 > CAVQFC01. The sequence continues at coordinate 8,476 of JAYVYV010000540.1, forward strand.
ACGTCCTCGTAGCCGGCATCAACCGCTCGATTCAGCGGATTCCGGGTCGCGGCAGGATCAGCTTCGTCGTGCGCCGGCCGGTGGACGCGAACGGCGGCGCCGCGCTCTCGATTCGCGAGCTCAATCCGAAGACGAAGCGCGTCACGCCGCTGGTGGACGCCGTGGCCGGCGCGCGGGAGGCCGACTGCGCGTGGACGCCAGACGGGATGCTGGTGATGGTGGAGCAGGACGTGCTGTACGGCTGGCGCGCGGGCCAGGCCGGGTGGCGCCGTCTCGCCGATCTGGCCGCGCTGGGGTTGCACGGCGTCACGCGGATCGCGATCAACCCGAAGGGCGACCGCATCGCGCTCGTGACGCAACCTCTGGTCGCCCCGGCGGCTGGGCAATCCCGGACGGAGACCGACATCAACGTCCGGATTCGGCAGGAAGCGAACAGCCACTCGCAGATCATGAAGACGCTCCACGTGCTGACGGACGTGTATGGGCCGCGCGTCACCGGGTCGCCGAGCCTGAAGGCCGCCGGCGAATGGGCCATCAGGCAGATGCAGTCCTGGGGCTTCACCAACGGACACCTGGAGCCGTGGGACTTCGGCCATCCCGGGTGGGTGAACGAGCGCTTCTCGGCGCACATCACCGCGCCGGTCAAGGATCAGCTGACATGCGAAGTCGTCGCGTGGACGCCGGGCACCGATGGGACCGTCACCGCGCGGGCGTATCAGCTGCAGATGCCGGATCGGCCCACGCCCGCGCAGCTGGCCTCGTTCCTCGAAAGTGAAAAGCTGAAAGTCAAAGACCGGATCGTGCTCGTCGGGAGGCACACGCTCGTGCCGGTGATCATCACCCCGCCGGCCAGGCGCCGAACAGACGATGAGGTGCGCGCGCAGTACGATCCGGACAACCCGAACGGCGGGCGGGGCGGCCGGGGCGGACGCGGAGATCAGCCGGCGCCGCCGATGACCGCGCGGCAGATCGACGAGCAGATCGACGCGTTTCTGGTCGCCCACGGCGCGACGCTGCGCGTCAACGACGCCGCGCGCGAGCACGGGCAGATCATCGCCTTCAACAACCGCACCTACGACGTCGCGAAGGCGGTGCCGACGGTGGTGATGCGCAACGAGGACTACGGCCGCATCGCCCGCATCCTGGCCGACGGCACGCCGGTGGAGCTCGAGTTCAACATCGTGAACACGGTCGACCCGGAAGGGCGGACCGCCTACAACACCATCGCGGAGATCCCGGGCACAGATAAAAAGGAAGAAGTCGTGATGCTCGGAGGCCACTTGGACTCCTGGCATGCGGCGACCGGCGCGACCGACAACGCGATCGGCTGCGCGACGATGATGGAGGCGGCGCGGATCCTGAAGGCCATCGGCGTCACGCCGCGGCGCACGATTCGTGTGGCGCTCTGGAGCGGCGAGGAGGAAGGGCTCCTCGGATCGCAGGCCTACGTGAAGGAGCACTTCGGCTCCTTCGAACACCAGAAACAGCCGGAATACGCGACGCTCGTCGCGTATCTCAACATCGACTCGGGCACCGGCCGCGCGCGCGGGGCGGGGGTCTTCGGCCCGCCCTCAGCCGCGGCCGTGGTTCGTCAGGCGCTCGCGCCCTTCATGGATCTCGGCGTCGCCGGCGCCACGGCGACCACGAGCCGCGCCATCGCCGGCACCGACAGCACGTCGTTCAACAACGTGGGGCTGCCGGGGATCGGGTTCGGGCAGGACCCGATCGAGTACAACACGCACACGCACCACACCAACCTCGACACCTACGAGCGCGTCATCGAAGAGGATGTGAAAGCGTCCGCGATCGCGATCGCGGCGACGCTTTACCAGCTCGTGATGCGCGACGAAATGCTGCCTCGGCTAACGTCGGCGCAGATGCCGCCTCTGCCGGCCCGCCCGTGAAGTTTCCGGAGCTCGCCTACATCGACTGGGCGAAGTCGCTGCCGCGCGTCGACGTCGACCTCGCGCGCAGCGGGGTCGATCTCTGCCCGCCGTCGCTGCTGCGGCTGACGAAGGCGGATCTCGTCGCGGCGCTTCCGGTGCAGTACGGCTACGCGCCGCTGCGCGAGGCGATCGCGGCGCGGTACGGCGCGGCGCTGGATCGGGTGTTTCCGCTGTCGGGCGGCACCAGCTACGCCAACTGGCTCGCGTGCCTCGCGGCGCTCGACGGTTGCAGCCGCGGCACGGAGGTCATCGTCGAGCGCCCGACGTACGAGCCGCTGCTGAAGATTCCGCGCGCGCTCGGCTATCGCGTGCGACGGCTCGACCGCCGCTTCGAGGACGGCTACGCGATCGATCTCGATCGCTTCGCGTCGATCGTGACCGCCAAGACGCGGCTCGCGGTCGTCACCAACCTCCACAACCCGTCCGGCGCGCGGATCCCGATGGCCACGCTGCGCGCGATGGCGGCGATGCTCGCGCGCGTGAAAGCGTACCTGCTGGTCGACGAGGTGTACCTGGAATGCATCTTCCGCGACAGCCCCGAGTCGTGCGTGCACGCGGGGACGAACGTGATCGCGACCAACAGCCTGACCAAGGCCTACGGGCTCGACGGCCTGCGGGCCGGATGGATCCTCGGCCCGGCGCCGATTGTGGCGCGCGCGCACCGGATCAGCGATCTCATGACGAACCACGGCGTCGCGCCGGGGGAGCGGATGGCGCTCGCGGCGTTCAGGCGTCATCGCGACATCGACCGGCGCGCGCACGACATCCTCGATCGCAACCTGGCGCGCGTGCGGACCTTCTTCGCCCGCGAGCCTCGCCTGCGCGCCGTGCTGCCCGACGGCGGCACGGTCGTCTTTCCGCGGCTCCCTGGGGCGGTCGACGGCGATCGCCTCGTCCGGCACCTGGTGACGAGCGCGTCGACGCTGGTCGTGCCCGGCCGGTTCTTCGAGGCGCCGCGGCACATCCGGCTCAGCTTCGGCTGCCGGCCGTCTCTGCTGGCGCGCGGGCTGACGAACATTTCGCGCGCGCTCGACGACCTCGCGTGAACCCCTGCCCCGGCGCTGACGTATCTACTCGCATGGACCCCTCGACGTTCAAGGAGTCGTTCAAGGTCGCCGCCGAACAGCTGGTCGATTCGGTGAAGACGCTGCTCCACGAAGGCAACGTCCGCCGCATCGTCATCAAGCAGGAGGGGCGGACGGTCGCGGAATTTCCGCTGACCGTCGGCGTGGTCGGGGCCGTCGTCGCCCCGGTGCTCGCCGCGGTCGGCGCCCTCGCCGCCGTCCTCACCGACTGCACCATCGAAGTCGAACGCTCGTCGAAACCTGAACCCTGAACCCTCAACCCTGAACTCTGAAAATCTGAACTCTGAAAATCTGAAATCTGAAGTCTGAAATCTGAAATCTCAGCGTGCGAAGCTGAACAGCGCGTGATCCGGCGAGCGGTCGCCGCGATACCAGTCCAGCAGCAGGCGCGAGGCGAGGAAGCCGAACGTCATCCCGTTGCCGCCGTACCCGAGCGCGAACAGCTGACGCGGATAGCGGCGGTGCGGGCCGATGTAGGGCAGGCCGTCAGGCGTGGTCGCAAACAGCCCTTCCCATCGGCAGTCGGTCTCGATGTCCGCGAGCGCGGGATACAGACGGACGAAATCCGCGCGCACGCCGCGTGCGCCGTCGTCGAGCGCCGACTGGCGCCGGCGCTCGGGCACGACCGGACGATCGCGTCCGCCGAGCACGAGCCTCTGATCGGCGGTCCATCGCGCGTAGTTGTACGGCCGTCCCGTGTCCCACAGCATCACCGCGTGGAGCCCGACCCGGCGGCGTTCCGCGCGCGTCAGCGGCCGCGTGGCGATCACGTAGGTGTTGAGCATGCGGAACCGCGCGTGCAGCGGCTTGAAGTACGGCGTGGCGTAGCCGGTCGCGATCACGACACGGTCGGCGCGGATCGAGCCGCGCGGCGTCCGCAACACGACGTCGTGCGGTGACGGCCGGATCGTCGTCACCGGCGAATGCTCGTAGATGCGCGCCCCGGCGGATGCCGCCGCGCGCATCAGCCCGACGCAGGCCGCGTACGGATCGGCCTGCGCATTCCCGCGCGTCCGGATTGCGCCAGCCGCGTCGAACCCCACGACACGTCGAAGCGCGGCGCCTTCCAGCCAGCGCGCGTCGGCTCCCGCCTTCACCCGCCGCCGGTGCTCGTCACGCAGCCGGCGCGCTTCGTCCGGCCCCGGCGCGTAGTAAATCGAGTCGCGGCGCTGGAGGTCGCAGCGGATGCGGAGCCGTTTGAGCGTGGCGATGAAGTCGCGGGTCGCCGCCAGGCTGAGTCGCCAGACCCGCTGCGCCCGTGGCCGGCCGTAGCGGCGTGTGAGCGCGGCCAGATCCTCGTCGGGCTCCTGCATGAGGAGCGCTGTGCTGGCCGCCGTGCTGCCGCGGCCGACTCGCGCTGCCTCGAGGACCGCGACGCGGACGCCGGCGTCCGCGAAGCGCCACGCGATCGCGGCGCCGGTGATGCCGCCGCCGACCACGGCGACATCGACGTCGATGTCGCGCGTGAGTGTCGGGAAACGGACGCCGCGAGCGGAATCGCGTCCCAACCAGAGCGGCGTGTCGAGCCGGAGGCGTGGCATGACGGGCTCCATCATTGGCGGCGCGCTTGCTACGGGTCAAGGCGTGACGAACAAAAATCACGGCGCGACTCAGCCTTACTGGAGCCACTCGGCGTCGCTGCCCAGATTTCCAAAGCTGGACCGCGACGAGGACGTGGACGTCGTGATCGTGGGCGGCGGCATCACGGGGCTGACCGCCGCGCATCTCCTGACGCTCGAGGGCCGTCGTGTCGCGCTGCTCGAACGCGAACGCTGCGCGCAGGCCGACACGGGTCACACGACCGCCCACCTCACGATGGTGACCGACGAACGGCTGCCGGCGCTCGTGAAGCGCTTCGGCCGCGACCACGCGCGCGCGGCGTGGGAAGCCGGGCTGGCGGCAATCGCGCAGGTGGACGCGATCGTCGGCGACCTCGATCTCGCGTGTGATTTCGCGTGGGTGCCGGGCTACCTGCACGCGCCGGCAGCGCAGCGCGGCGGGGGCGAGGACAGCGCGTCGCTGCGCGAGGAGGTGATGCTGGCGGCGGAGCTCGGTTTCGACGTCTCGCTGGTCGAGGACGTCCCGTTCGCCGGCGGACCCGGCATCCGCTTCGACGGCCAGGCCCGTTTTCATCCGCGGAAGTACCTCGCGGGGCTGGCGCGCGCCGTCACCGATCGCGGCGGGATGATCTTCGAACACTCCGCGGCCGACACGTTCTGCGACGCTCCGCGTTCGGTGACGTCCAACGGTCACACGCTCACGTGTGGCGATGTCGTGCTGGCGACGCACACGCCGCTGACGGGGAATACCGGCCTCCTGAGCGCGACGCTGTTTCAAACGAAACTGTCTCTCTACACGAGCTACGCCGTCTGCGGACGGGTGGAGCAGGGGCGCATTCCCGACGCGCTCTTCTGGGACACCGCCGATCCGTATCACTACCTGCGAATCGAGCCGCACCGCGACTACGACGTCGTGATCTTCGGCGGCGAGGATCACAAGACCGGCCAGGCCTCCGACACCGCGGCCTGTTTCGGCCGGCTCGAGCAGGCGCTGGCCTCGATGGCCGGCGGGATCGCGATCACCCACCGGTGGTCCGGGCAGGTCATCGGGACGTCCGACGGCTTGCCGTTCATCGGCGAGACCGCGCCGCGCCAGTTCGCCGGCACCGGCTATTCGGGCAACGGGATGACCTTCGGCACGCTCGCCGGGATGATGGCGGCCGATCGCATCACGGGCCGCGCGAACCCGTGGAGCGCGCTCTTCGATCCGGCGCGAAAGACCCTCGGCGGGCTGTGGGATTACCTCAAGGAGAACAAGGACTACCCCTACTATCTCGCGCGCGATCGTTTCGCCGGCACCGAGGGCAAGTCGCTGCGGGCGGTGCCGCGCGGCTCGGGCAAGGTCCTCGATCTGGACGGCCATGCCGTGGCGGTCCACCGCGACGCCCGTGGCAAGGTGACGAAGAAATCGGCGGTCTGCACGCACATGGGTTGTCTCGTCGACTGGAACGGCGCCGAAGGCACGTGGGATTGTCCATGCCACGGATCGCGCTTCAAGACGGACGGCGCCGTCATGGCGGGGCCGGCCGAATCGCCGCTGCCCGATGAAGAGAATTAAGAATTAAGAATTTGGAATTTGGAATTTGGAATTTGGAATGCGCAATTCGGAATTTGAAATTCCTGCGCGGTTCAGATTCTGGATTCTTCATTCTCATTTCCTAGTATCCTCACCCGATGTGTGACCTCACCCACGCCCACGAGCACCAGCCGTACGGATTCCTGGTCGACACGCCGCAGATTCGCGCGCTGATCGAGGAGACCCAGCGGCTCACCGCCGTGATTCCCGACGTCGCCGCGCGCGTGGACGCGCTGCGTCCGGCGTTCGAGGCGCTCCTCAGGTCCGACGGCTGGCTCCCCGACCACTGTGCGGCCCCCGACGAGGCGAGCCGGATGGGCGGCGGGATTGGCCAGTACGCGCTGTATCGCGCCGAGGACAAATCGCTCTGCCTGTTCTCGCTTGTCGTCCCCGTCGGCGCGGCCACGCCCGTTCACGATCATCTCGCGTGGGGCCTGGTCGGCATCTACCGTGGCCGGCAGGACGAAACGGTCTATCGCCGCCTGGACGACGGCCACGATCCGGCGCACGCGGATCTCGAGGTCGCCAAACGCCAGGAGCTCGGCCGCGGCGAGTGCTACACGCTCCTCCCGCCGGTGGACGACATCCACTACGTCAGCACCATCTCCGACACGCCGTCGATTTCCATCCACCTCCTCGCCAACGATACCGCCTGCGTCTGGCGCCACAAGTTCGAACCGTCCACCGGCGTCGTGACGCCGTTCCGTTCCGGCTACGCCAACGCCCCGTGCCCGCCGGAGGCGTAGTAGTGCGCACAGGACGAGCTACCGTCACCACGAAAGCTCGACGCACACGAAGGAGCACGACGAAGACCGTCTTTCGCGGTCATGCTAGAGATCGATGACGGACACAGTCTTTCTCGTCGACGTCGACAACACGCTGCTGGACAACGACGCGGTGATTGCGGATCTGCGCCGGCATCTCGTCGAGGCCTTCGGGCCCACGTGTGACCAGCGGTACTGGGCGATCTTCGAGGAGCTGCGCACCGCGCTGGGATACGCGGATTACCTCGGGGCGCTGCAGCAATACCGCGTCGAGCATCCGCGCGAGACGCACGTGCTGAAGATCTCCCTGTTTCTGCTGCACTACCCGTTCGCGAGCCGGGTGTACCCCGGCGCGCTCGACGCCGTTCGACTGCTCCGCTCGCGCGGGCGCACCGCGATCCTCACCGACGGCGACGTCGTCTTCCAGCCGCGCAAGATCGAGCGCTCCGGATTGTGGGAGGCCGTGGAAGGCGAGGTGCTCGTCTACATCCACAAAGAGCAGATGCTGGACGACGTCGAACGCCGCTATCCGGCGCGGCACTACGTGATGGTGGACGACAAGCTCAGGATCCTTACGGCGATGAAGACCATTTGGGGCGCTCGCCTGACGACCGTCTTTGTGCGACAAGGTCACTATGCTCACGACGCCGGCCTGGTCGCATCGCTGCCACGGGCTGATGTCACGGTGGAAGAGATAGGGGAGCTTGTGAATTTAAGGATCTGAGGATTTGAGGATTTGAGGATCTTATAAGGATCTAAGGATGTAAGGATCTGAGGAGCTGAGGATCTCGGGAGCTAAGGAGCTGGTGTAAGGGTCTATTGTCGATTGCGGTGGTTGGTGCGCGCGGTTGTGGCCGATGCGACCAGAATCGCGCGAAGTTGGCGGCTTTCTTCCGCCAGCCGTTCCAGTTCCTGCGATCCGGCTGTTGTCGAGATGATGTGTGCGCCGGCGATCACCGCGAGCCAGTGTTCCGTTTCGTCGGCTTCCTCCGCCGCGACGCCGAGCTTGGCGATGAACTCGGCGCGTGACCGACCCCGCCGCGCGGCGCGGTAGTTGGCCGACTGCGCGGTTCCCGATCCGGTCAACTGTTTCGCCAGTACCTGGGACGCCGGGTCCAGTGGCATCGCGCGCGCGAAGATGACGATGCGCGTGGCGAACCGCTTCAAGCGATCCGCGAGCTCATTCGCCTTCGATGACACGTGAGAGTCAGAGCAGAAATCGCGCCACCGAGAAATGCCAGTAAATGCGCGGACGCCCGCGCCCAGATCGCAATTCCTGCACTCCCAGAAAAGTTCCTCAGATCAGTTCCTCCGATCAGTTCCCTAAATCCTCACATCCTGAAATCCTCAGATCCTCAGATCCTCAGATTCCAAATCCTCAAATCCCAAAATCCAAAAATCCTAAGATTTCAGTAGAATCCCCCATGGTCCTCACCGACCCGACGCTGTTTCGACAGGCCTCGTACATAGACGGCGCATGGGTCGCGGCGGGACCCGCCGGCGCCATCGACGTGGACAACCCGGCGACCGGCGAGATCGTCGGCGCGGTGCCGCGGCTTGGGCGGGCGGAGACCCGCGCCGCGATTGACGCCGCCGCCCGCGCGTTTCCGGCGTGGCGCCGGAAGACCGCCAAGGAGCGCGCCGCGGTGTTGCGCCGCTGGTTCGATCTGATGATGGCGAACCAGGAGGATCTCGCGCAGCTGATGACGGCCGAGCAGGGGAAGCCGATCGCCGAGTCGCGCGGCGAGGTCGCCTACGCCGCGTCGTTCCTCGAGTGGTTCGGCGAAGAGGCCAGGCGCGTCTACGGCGACACCATCCCCTGCCCACCAGGCCGACAAGCGCATCGTCGTCCTCAAGGAGCCGATTGGCGTCGTCGCCTGCATCACGCCGTGGAATTTTCCGCTGGCGATGATCACGCGCAAAGCGGGACCGGCAATCGCGGCCGGCTGCACCGTCGTTCTGAAGCCCGCCTCGCAGACGCCGTTCTCCGCACTGGCGCTCGCCGAACTCGCCGAGCGCGCCGGTGTGCCGAAGGGTGTGTTCAACGTCATCACCGGATCGGCGTCGGAGATCGGCGGCGAGCTGACCAGCAACCCGATCGTGCGCAAGCTGTCGTTCACCGGCTCGACCGAGACCGGCAGGCTCCTGATGGCGCAGTGCGCGACGACGATCAAGAAGCTGTCGCTCGAGCTCGGCGGCATCGCGCCGTTCATCGTGTTCGACGATGCGGATCTGGATGCGGCGGTGGAGGGGGCGATCGCGTCGAAGTACCGCAACACCGGACAGACGTGCGTCTGCGCGAACCGGCTGCTGGTGCACGACACGGTCTACGACGCCTTTGCGGGGAAGCTCGCCGAGGCGGTGAAGAAGCTCAAACCGGCGCCCGGCACCGACGCGACCGCGACGCA
>JAYVYV010000541.1:0-6214 GCA_043783985.1 Acidobacteriota bacterium
CGAACGCCTTGTTGCCGGCGAGCAGCAGCGCCGGCACGAAGAGGCCGATCAGCGGCCCCGCGATGTACCACGGAAGGGGATGCGGCATGCTCAGCGGCGATCCATCGCCTCGCCGAACTTCGCCGCGCAGTCGGGGCAAACCTCGTGCCCGATCCGCTCCTTCGACTGGGAGAGCACGTACTGCTCGAGCGGGTGCCATGTCTCACGCTCGTCGCTGATGCATTTGCACACCGCGCAGACCGGAAGCATGCCTTCCAGGATCTGCACGCGCGCGCTCACGTAGTCGAGCGCAACGACGACGAGCGAGATTGCGGACCAGTAGATGGCGAACATCAACCGTCCACGTTGCTTGGCCATGTCGGGCACGATCAATTCTCTTCTCCTCGAGACGCGTTGTGTCAGCATCCTGTCAGGGCTCTTTCGTCCAGCGCGCGGCGATCTTCTTGCCTTCGTCGCCCGGCACCCAGACGACGACCACTTTCGCACCGGCCGGTCCGGTCTTGTGGCGCACCGAGTCCGGCGGCTTCACGAAGCCAGACATGCCCGGCTTCAGGATCTGGCTCTTGCCGTTGACGACGTGGTCCAGCTCGCCCGAGACAACGTAGAACATCTCGATCGCACCGTGCTTGTGGTCGCCCGAATCGGTGTTCGGCGGGAAGATCATTTCGCCGAGCGTGACCTCGCCGCCGACGTTGCTCTCGTCCAGCATCAGCCGCAGCGTCGTCCCGCCCGGCGAGCGGTACGTCGTCCCCTGCAGCTTCTGTGTCTGTGCCGTTCCTGTCGTCATGAAACAGAGCGCGATGATCCCGGCAAGCGCAACAACTCTCGTCATGTGCGATGTCTCCTCGACTAAATTATCACCCCGCGCCGCGGCGGGCAGTCGAGCGATTGTTCCTGAGGGTCCGGCTAAGCCGATCGTCCCGTGCAGATTCGGCTGAAGCCGGACACTACCGGCACAGCGCGGCCAGGTGCTCGAGGGTCAGCTCGCCGGCGTGCGCGACCGTGAGATCGGCGCCGCTCAGGTCGTGACGCTCCGTCAGCCTGTGCGGGATCGCGATCGTTTTCATGCCGGCCGCGCGCGCTGCCGCGATGCCCGGGCCCGAATCCTCGATGGCGATCGACTGCCCCGGGTCGACGCGGAGTCGGCGGGCCGCTTCCAGGTACACGTCGGGAGCCGGTTTCCGGTGCGCGACCTCGTCGCCGGTCACGAGCGCGTCGAACAGCGGCCGGATCCCCAGACGCACTACCGCACCGACCACCCACCGCGCCGGCGCCGACGAGGCGATCGCCGCCGGGATTCCCGCTTCGCGCAGCGTCGTCAGCAGCTCGCGGACGCCACGCATGGGGGCAGCGGGGACGATCTCGTCGAAGATGCGGCGACGCTCCGCGAAGTAGACATCGCGCGCGGGCGCGTCGGGCGATCGGTCGCGCAGCCGCGTGAACCACTGTTCATCGTGCGCTTCGCTCCAGGTTCCTATCACACCGCACCATTCGTCCTCGGTCAGCGCGACACCGCAGCGCTCGTAGATCCGCCGGTGCGATTCGTATTCCGGGGTCTCGCTGTCCAGGACAATGCCGTCGAAGTCGAAGATCACCGCGGCCGGGAGGCGGGGCACAGGGAATGATACCGGTCCCTGGCCCTGCTTGGCCCTTGGTCCGTTCATCCAGGCGCGCCGCGCGATGCGGGCTGGATCCGCCGGTCGCGCTGCGGCGTCTATGATGGTGAATGCGACTCGAAAACGACCTGTGGCTGCCGCGGCCGCTAGACGAGATATTCGACTTCTTCTCCGACGCGGCCAATCTCGAAGCGCTGACGCCTCCGTGGCTCCACTTCCGCATCCGGACGCCGAAGCCGATCGCGATGCACCGCGGCACGCTGATCGACTACAGCATTCGCGTCCACGGTCTGCCGATCTCGTGGCAATCCGAGATTTCCGTCTGGGATCCGCCCCATCGGTTCGTCGACGTGCAGCGCCGCGGACCCTACCGCCGCTGGGAACACATGCACGGCTTCGCCGCCATCGAGGGCGGAACCCGCGTCACCGACGAAGTCGACTTCGACGTGCCCTTCGGGTTCATCGCGGGCGCATTCGTGAGGCGAGACGTCGAGAAAATCTTCGCGTTCAGGCGGGCGGTGCTGCTGAAGCGGTTCGGTGCCGCGTAAGAAGCGATCGCACGCGAGGTGTCCGTTGGGGCTCACAGGTAGCTCAGCCACGGATCGGTGCGGTGCTGCTTCACGGCCGCGAACCATCGGCACAGCGGATACAAGGCGAGCACCACCGCGATCCAAACCGCGTACACGATCGGAAGCGAGTAGCCCCATTGCGGCGGCGCCGTGAACGGATAGTGCGCGAGGTCCGGTGACTCGAACATCCAGTGCGCGTCATGGTAGCGCGCGTAGCTCACGACGACCGCGAGCAGATGGATGAGCGGCAGGTGCAGCACGAAGTAGAACATCGGGACGCGGCCGAACACGAGCGCCGGCCTCAGCCATCCGGGCGTGCCGCCGTCCACCGCCCGGAGCGCCAGCAACAACGGACCGAGCGTCATCAGCAGGAACAGCAGCGACGGCGGATACTTGGTCGCGTTCAGAAACGACAGCACAGAGGACAAAGACGAGGCCTGCACGCGCCACGACACGGGGTCGCCGTAGCGGTTCACGTATCGCAGCAGAGCGAACGCCGCTGTGAGCAGCAAGCCGGCACGCCAGAGACACGCGCGGCGGCGATCGGGCGTCCAGTCGTAGATCCGGCCCAGCCCGAATCCCGCCGCCGTCACCCCCACCCAGGGGATCAGCACGTACGACGCGAAGACGATGTGCGGGCCGTTGATCACGAGCCCGGGACCGTGGAGCACGGCCAGGATCGCCGAGGCCGGCCTGATCCCGTCCAGCAGGTTGTGTCCCACGATCATCGTCACGCCGAAGGCGGTGACGGCCCACACCGGCAGGTGCACGAGCGCCGACAACACGATCATCGACCAGCCCAGCGCCCAGAACACGAGAAGCATCGTGACGCGGTAGTCGACGTTGAACTGAAAACCGGCACATCGCACGACGACCAGCTCGAGGAAGATCAGCCAGAGGCCTCGCGTGAACAGGAACCGCGAAAGGCCGCCGGTGCCCTTCTTCCGCAGCGAGAGGAATGCGCCGGTGCCGGTGAGGAGGAAGAACCCCGGGGCACAGACGTTGGTGATCCAGCGCGTGAGGAACAAGGCGGCGCCGGCGCGCGCGGGGTCGGTCGGGCTCACGCCCGGCACCCCGAAAAAGTCGCGCACGTGATCGAGCGCCATGACGATCATGATCGCGCCGCGGACGACGTCGACCGATTCGACGCGCTTCAATATTCGACGAGCAGGCGCGCGGCGCGCTCGATCTGCGCCTCGCTCGGCAGATAGAACCCTTCGAGCGAGGGCGAGTACGGCACCGGCGTGTCGAGCGCACCGATGATCCGGATCGGCGCATCGAGCGTCTCGAAGGCCTCTTCCTGGATGATCGCCGCCAGGCTCTCGCCGATGCCGCCGGTCCGTGAGTCTTCGTGGATGATCAGCACCTTGTGACAACGGCGCGCGGCGGCGAGCACCGCGCCCCGATCGAGCGGCACGAGCGAGCGCAGATCGAGCACGCTCGCCTCGATGCCGTCGGCGGCCAGCCGGTCGGCGACGCGGAGCGCGACGTGGACGAACGCGCCGTACGACACGATCGCGAGATGGTCGCCCGACCGCCGCAGCGCCGCCCGGCCGAGCGGGATCGGCGCCGGCGGCGCGGCGTCGAGCAACTGCCTGATCCGCGGATCGCGGTACAGCGCGATGTGCTCGTAGTACAGCACCGGATCGGGATCGGCGACGGCCGACGCCATCAGCGCGCGCGCGTCGTGCGGCGTCGAGGGGACGACGATCTTGATGCCGGGCGTGCGGTAGAACCAGGCTTCGGTGTTCTGCGAGTGGTACGGCCCCGCGTGGCGCAGCCCGCCCCACGGCATGCGCACCACCATGGGCGTGCCGCCGCCCCAGCGGTAGCGGTTCTTCGCGGCATTGTTCACGAGCTGGTTGAATCCGGTCGCGACGAAGTCGTTGAACTGGATCTCGCCGATCGGTCGCTGGCCTGCCAGCGCCGCGCCGACGCAGACGCCGAGCACCGCGCCTTCGGCGATCGGCGAGTTGATGATGCGGTCGCCGAACTCCTTCAGGAGCGGCCGCAGCAGCAGGAACGCGTTGCCGTACTGGCCGCCGACGTCCTCGCCGTAGACGAAGACGCGTGGATCCGCGCGCAGCGCGTCGCCGACGCCGAGCATCACCGCGTCGAGAAACGTCCTGCCCTTGGCGTCGAACGGCGGCGCCGCCTCGACACGGCCGGAAGCAACCGCGGAGCGCGCCGTGCAAGGGTTCTCGGGGTGCTCGGGGTGCTCGGGGTGCTCTCGGTTCTCGGGGTGCTCGAGGTGCTCTCGGTGCTCAGGGTTCTCTCGGTTCTCAGGGTGCTGGGGGTGCTCTCGGTGCTCGGGGTTCGTTGCAGCAAGACGTATTGCTGGATCCAGCACCTCGACGTGCACGCGCGGCTTCTCGTTCGCGAAGACGCCGACGCCGGCCTGCGACGGCTCGGGCCACGGCGCGTCGATGATGGCGCGCGCTTCCGTTTCGACGATCGCTTCCGCGTCGCGCTTGAAGCGGTCGAGGTCGCCGGGCGCCAGCACGCCCTCGGCGGTCAGCTTCGCGGCGTACAACGCGATCGGATCTCGTGCCGCCCAGTATTCGTACAGCTCGCGGTTCGCGTAGCCGCTCTCGGCCAGCGGCGGGATGTCCCACGACGTCTGCGGATCCCGGCCCAGGTAGAGCATGTCGTCGTGATGCGCGTGCCCGCACAACCGCATCGCGATCAGCTCGATGAGCGCGGGTCCGAGACCCGCGCGCGCGCGCTCCGCCGCCCAGCCGAAGGCGCCGGCGATCGCTTCGGGATCGGTGCCGTCGATCGTCAGACCCGGCACGCCGTAGCCAGCCGCCTTGTCCGCGAACGTCCGGACCGCGGACTGATCGGTCACCGGCGTCGACAACGCCGTCTGGTTGTTCTGGATGCAGAAGATGGCCGGCAGCCGCCGCGCGGCGCACAAGTTGATCGCCTCGTGCCACTCGCCGAGCGAGGATCCGCCCTCACCCATGAACGACACGGCGACGCGTCCGCTACGATCGCGCGAGAACGCCATCGCCATTCCGGCGAGCGTCAGTGTTGAAATCGTCAGCGGCGACGCCGGCAGGAGGATGCCCCAGTTCATGTCGCCGTTGCCGAAGTCACGGCCCTCGGTCGGCAGCCCGGCCTTCGCCATCTGCCCGTTCAACACCATGCGCACCGTTTCCGGGTCCGGATGCATGGCCACGATAGCGCCGAGATCACGAATCAGCGGGCCGATCACGTCGCCCTGCCATCGGCCGTCCGCGTGACGATAGGTCGAACCTCGCCGTAGACGAATCGCGGAGGCGTAGATCGCCTCCTGCCCGAGCGACCGAAACCCCTTCCCCTGAAACGTCGTCTGCCGGAAGCGGACATCGCCGCCGACGAAGAAGGCCTTGAGGCGATTGTCGGTAGCGCGCGTCAGAACCATGCCGCGCAGCATTTCGATGCGTTCCGCAGGGGTGAGGGATGCTTCGATGGCCGCGCGGCGCAGGAAGCCGTCGCACGCGTCGAGCAGTTCGGCATGCGCCTGCGCCAGCCGAACCGTCGCCGGCGTGCGCGGCGTCGTCTCGGCCAGCCCTTCCGGAAGCGGACGGCCCCCGAGCCGCCTCCCGAGTTCCTGACGGAGGGCGGGACGGAGCTTCTCGATACCAGCCTCGACGCGGACGTCGCGGCCTTCGGTGGCGGCCTCGAACGAGTCGAGTGCCTCGCCAAGCGCGAACGGATGCGTCTCGGCCACGAACGCGCCAAAACGGCTCGCCAGCCCGGTCAGCTTGTCGAGCGCAGGGGGCTTCGGCATCAGCGGCACATCGTATCAAATCGGTTTCTGGATTAGGATTCGGGATTCGCGAAGGTCGGGCAGGCCATAGCTATCGCGTAAGTCGTTGAAAATGAATCCTATATTGGGACCACAAAGCCCGGGTGGTATCGTAGCGCCATGGCCCTGACAACCCTCATTTCCACCGCCGTTCTTGCTGGGCGTTTTGACGACCCGGCCTTCGCTATCTTCGACTGCCGCTTCAAGCTGGACGATGTGGCGTGGGGGGAACGGGA
>JAYVYV010000542.1:0-6202 GCA_043783985.1 Acidobacteriota bacterium
AAACGTGTGACGAGCGACGACATCGATGTCGTCCGCGGGTGGATGAGCGCCGCGGCGCGCATCGTGGCCCTGACGGGCGCCGGGATTTCCACCGAGTCCGGCATCCCGGACTTCCGCGGGCCGCAGGGCGTGTGGACCACGAATCCCAAAGCCGAGCGGCTCTCGAACATTCACCACTACATGGCCGACCCCGACGTCCGCAGGCTCGCGTGGCAGAGCCGTCTCGAGCATCCGGCCTGGCACGCGTCACCAAATGCCGGCCATCGCGCGCTCGTGGCGCTGGAGCAGCGCGGAAGTTTGCACGCGCTGATCACGCAGAACATCGACGGCCTGCATCACCTGGCCGGCCACGCGGCCCACAGGGTCCTCGAAGTCCACGGGACCATGCGCGAGGCGATGTGCATGGCGTGCGGATGGCGCGGTCCGATGGGCCCCGTGCTCGATCGCGTGCGCGCGGGCGAAGCGGATCCGCCGTGCACACGCTGCGGCGGGATTCTGAAGAGCGCGACGATCTCGTTCGGACAGCCGCTCGACCCCGACGTGATCGACGGCGCGATGCGGGCCGCGCAACGCGCCGACCTGCTCCTCGCCGTCGGCACGAGTCTGCAGGTCTATCCCATCGCGGGCGCCGTCCCGATCGCGAAGGCCGCCGGGGCGCGCGTGGTCATCGTCAACGCCCAACCGACGCCGTTCGACGACATCGCTGATGCCGTCCTCCGAGAGCCGATCGGTGAGGTGCTACCTACTATCGTGTCGCAGCCAACCGCCGGAGATCAGTCATGACATTCAGTCCCCTGCTTTCTTTTCGCGGGCAATGTGAGGCCGCGTTCAGATGCTACGAACGCTGTTTCGGCGGCACCATCGTCACCATGCTGACGTATGCCAATTCGCCCGGGGCGGAAGCAGTGCCGCAGGAATGGCGCGGCAAGATCTTCCACGCCACCCTGACAGTGGGCGATCAGCTCCTGATGGGCGGCGACGTACTTCCGGAGCAGTATGAGCAGCCGAAAGGTTTCCAAATCTCGATTGGTATCGATGACCCGCTGGATGCCGAGCGCATTTTCAACGCTCTGGCGGAACACGGAACCGTCAAGATGCCTCTCCAGCAGACTTTCTGGGCGGTCCGTTTCGGCGTGCTCGTCGATCAGTTCGGCATTCCCTGGGTCATCAACTGCGAGGCACCGCACTAGCTGCGCCTACTTCGTCGCCGAAGGCCGCTGCAGCTCCTTCAGATCCAGCCCGTTCACGTCGCTGATGATCTTCGCGTAGGCGCGCGTCGTCGCCGCGAGGCCGTCGGCGGGAATGATGTCCGGCGTCTCGCGATCCGAGTGCCAGTAGAGGCCGGTGTCGATCAGCTGCATCGACGGAGCGAGGTTCTGGATCCGGCCGATCTCGCCGGCGGCGGCGCGCTCGCCGCGCTCGTAAATCGGGACGCCGAACGTCGCGTAGGCGGCGAGCACGATCTGTTCCAGCTTCGGGCTGCCGCCGACGTACCACATCAGCGGCGAGGTCGAGTTCGCCTTGCGGACGGTGCCGTTATACGACACCAGCTGGTTCGCCGCGGTGTGCTCGCAGTTGATCAGCAGCGCGGTTTTCGCAAACTGCTCGGGGTGCTGCGACAGCCAGGTGCCGCTCTCGGCGGTGCCGTCGTGATGGCCGGTGGTGCCGACGAAGGTGATCGTCCGGCGCCGCTGCGCGGCGGGAATCTTCGCGAAGTACTCGGCGATGCCAAGCATGGCGGCGATGCCGGTGCCGTTGTCGTTCGCGCCCTCGAACCAGCCGTCGCGATGCGCCACGACCATGATGTTTTCGTCCGAGGTGCCGGGCAACGTGCCCCAGATCGTCGCCGTCTTCAGGTCCGGCACCATCTTCACATCGAGCTGCAGTTTGACGCGCGGCGGCGCACCGCCTGACGATCGCGCGATCAGCTCGCGCACGGCGAGGCCGTCCTCGAGGCCAAGCGAGAAGGTCGGCACCGGGCTCTGCACCGGGTAGAACTGGAAGCGCAGGTTGCCCGGGATCATCAGGGTGATGAAGATCGCCGCGGGCGCTTTTTCGCTGATCCGCTTCCACGCGCCGTTGGACGCCGTCGCGTGGCGCGACATGTAGTCGTTGCTGTAGAAGAACACGGCCTTGCCCTTCAGATCCTGGCGCGCGAGATCGGCGTCGGTCGCCAGGCCGACGTCGACCGCCTCGAGATCGAGGCCGCCGGCCGGTGTCGCCACGCCGCGATAGGTCGGCTGCGCGCTGCCGAGCGGTAGCGCCTTTCCGCCTCCGCCGGCGATGACGCTCCACGACTGCGGCATCCACTGCGGCGGGAGATCGAATGGCTGCTCGCGCACGTCGGACAGGGCGATCGCCTGGAGCTTCCCGATCAACCAGCGGCCATTCTCGGCGTCGGCTTCCGTGCCGATGATGCGGCCCCAGAACTGCGGGTGGCCGCTGTCGCGATAGCGGCGGGACATGGCGGCCAGATCCTCGACGTACTGCTTCAGGTGCCGCCCGTCGATCGACGAATACGCGTCCGCCGCCACGATCGGCACAACCAGCAGTGACAGACCCGCAATGGCCGCAAGCATTCGTCGCATGCGCGTTCTCCTGTTGAGTTCCGACGATTCTATGTATATTTGCGCCTGACACAACAGCTTCGCGAGGAGGAACGATGACGCGCAGATTAGGACCTCTGGGTCTGCTTGCGGTGATGCTACCGGTCTTCACCGGGATGTCGGGCCAGGAGCGGGCCGGCACGGCTCGTCCGCCGTCGACGGCCGCTGGTGACTGGCCGCACTACACCGCCGACATCCGAGGAACGAAGTACTCGCCCCTCGCGCAGATCGACGCCACCAACTTCAGCACGCTCGAAGTGGCGTGGCGCTTCAAGACCGACAGCCTGGGGCCTCGTCCCGAGTACAAGCTGGAAGGCACGCCGCTGGCGATCAACGGCGTGCTCTACACCACCGGCGGCACGCGCCGCTCCGTCGTGGCGCTCGACGGAAAAACCGGAGAGCTGATGTGGGCGCACAGCCTGCGCGAAGGGAAACGCGCTGGCGTATCGCCGCGCCAGCTGTCGGGCCGCGGACTCTCCTACTGGAGCGACGGCCGCGGCGACGACCGCATTCTCTACGTCACGACCGGTTATCGCCTCGTGGCGCTCAACGCGCACAACGGCGCACCGATCGGCGGCTTCGGCAAGGACGGCATCGTCGATCTGAAGGACGGCGTGCTGTTCGGCGCCGGCCAGCAGATCGATCTCGAAACCGGTGAAATCGGCTGGCACGCCACGCCCGCGATCGCCAAGGACGTCGTCATCGTCGGCTCCTCCTTCCGCGAAGGAGCGACCGTCAGCACCCACAACAACACCAAGGGGCTCGTGCGGGCGTTCGACGTGCGCAGCGGCAAGCTGCTGTGGACGTTTCGCACGATTCCGCTCCCGGGCGAGTTCGGCAATGATTCGTGGGAGAAGGACTCGTGGGCGGTCAACGGGAACAACGGCGTCTGGACGCAGATCACGGTGGACGAGGAGCTCGGTCTCGTCTATCTGCCGGTGGAGACGCCGACCTCCGATTATTACGGCGGCCATCGCCCGGGGAACAACCTCTTCGCCGAGAGCCTCGTCTGCGTCGATCTGCGAACGGGCCAGCGGAAGTGGCACTTTCAACTCGTACACCATCCGCTGTGGAACTACGACATGTCGTCGGCGCCGATTCTCGCGGACATCACCGTCAACGGGCGGGCCATCAAGGCGGTCGCGGTCCCGGGGAAGCAGGCGTTTTTGTTCGTGTTCGATCGGGTGACGGGACAACCGGTATGGCCGATCGAAGAGCGCCCCGTGCCGAAATCCGATGTGCCGGGTGAGACCACGAGCCCGACGCAGCCGTTCCCCACGCGGCCGCCGGCCTACGCGCGCAACTACCTGAAGGTGCCCGACGACCTGATCGACTTCACGCCGGAGTTGCGGGCGCAGGCGATCAAGAACATCGAGCGATACAGGGTCGGGCCCTGGATGTACAACCCGCCGGTCCTGGGCAGCGTCAACGGCCTGCTCGGCGCGATCAACATGGGGAACGCGGTCGGCGGCACCAACTGGCCCGGCATCGCCTACGATCCGGAGACGCACACCGCGTACGCCAACGCGAACAACGTCGGCATCACGTCGGGGTCGCTCGTGCCGCCGCCTCCCAACTTCTCGGACATCCGCTACGTGTCGGGTCTCGCGGGACGGCCGTTCACGGAAGTGCTGGGACCGGGCGACTGCTGCGCGGCCGACTCTCCGCGTGCGCAGGCGCAGGCGGCGGCGCAGCGAGCCGCGGCCGCGGCGCCCCCCGCGCCGGCGGCGGCTGCCAACGCGCCGACGGTCGGCGGCGGCGCCGGCGGCGGACTGCTCGTCGACGGGTTGACGATCCTCAAACCGCCGTACGGCACGATCTCCGCGGTCAACCTCGATCGCGGCGAGATCGTCTGGCAGGTGCCGCATGGCGATACGCCCGACAACGTGCGCAACCACCCGGCGTTGAAAGGCCTGGCGATTCCGAAGACCGGCCAGGCCGGCTCCGGCGGCATCGGCCTCATGGTGACCAAGACTCTCGTCGTGATGGGCGATCCGCAGCTGACGACGACCCCCGAGCATCCGCGGGGCGCGATGCTGCGCGCGTACGAGAAATCGGCCGGGAAGGAAGTCGGCGCGGTGTGGATGGCCGCGCCGCAGAGCGGCTCGCCGATGACCTACCTCGTCGACGGCAAACAGTACATCGTCGTCGCGATCAGCGGCGGCAACTATTCGGGCGAGTATGTGGCGTTCACGCTGCCGGGCCGCTGATTTCCAATAATATTGGAAATGCAATCCCTGTTTGGGAAGAGTCACCGCCGTGGCGCTCCGCTGTCAAGGCATCGCCGCTACTGCTTCTCCGCAGTGAACTCGCCTCGCATCTCGCCGACGGCGAGTGTGCCCTTCATGGACGTGTCGGCGTCGTTCACGACGCCGGCATAGGTGGCCGTTTGTTTCTTCCCGCCTTGCTGGGTGGCAATGTCGAAATGCCACTCGACATTCCGGCCGTCGACCTTACCGTGGACCGGCACGCCCGCGGGTCCGTCGGACGGCCGACAGCTGCCCTTCAGCGCCTCAGCCTGCCGCTCGAAGATGCAGACCAGATCGGCGTGCGGCGGCATCCCTCTGGCGACGCTCGCCGGATCGAACGAGATCTGTACACTCCATTCACCGGAGACGTCCGGGGATCCAGCGGTATCGTCACCGTTCTCACCGTCGCTTGGGAGCACGTGCGCCAGCATCGGTTGATTCATCTGCTGCAGCAGATCCTGGACCTCGCCGGGGCGCATCGGCACCCCGCTGAGGACACCCGCTTCCAACACCGCACACACCAGGAACAGACGAAGCCTGCTCGTCAGAGACATAACACCTCCAGGTGCGGCTCGAGGCGCCGCACGGTCCATCACGTCAGGGGGGAAACAGTTATGCGAGCGCGGCAGGAACCGGAGGGGCTCGGGACGCGAGAACGGTAAGGAGGGAGAGAACCGCGCGTGTCCCTCAATGCCCCGCGAGCTCCGGCTCGACCGTACGCGTGCGCAGCGGTTCGCTGCGCAGTGCCAGGTGCAGCAGGACGGCGAGCGCCATGATGACGGCGCTGCAGACGAAGATCAGGTGAATGCCGCTGGCGAGCGACGCGCGCACGTTGTCGAAGAGCGTCTGCAGGAGCGCGGATCCGCCGGGAAACCGGCTGAACGCCGCTTCCATCTGCGGGCGCACCTGAACCAGCAGCAGCGGGTTCGAGAAGTACGGCAGCGCCGCGGGAGGGACGTGCGCCGGCATCGACTGCGCAAACGCCGTGTGGTAACGCGTCAGCATGATCGACCCGAACGCCGCGACACCGACCGTGCTGCCGATCGATCGAAAGAAGATCGTGGACGAGGTGGCCGCGCCCATCTGGCGGCGGGGCGCCACGTTCTGCACGGCGATCGTGTAGACCGGCTGCAAGAGCCCCATGCCCAGCCCCGCGACGATCATGCCGTAGGCCACGGTCAGCCGCGGCGTGTCTACGCCCATTCGCGCAAACACGATCATGCCGGCGGCCACGAGCACCGAGCCGCCCAGCGCGACGCCCTTGTATTTGCCGGTCCTCGAAACCGTCTGGCCGCCGGCGATGCTGCCGACGACCGCGCCCATCATCAGCGGCGTGAGCAGATTCCC
>JAYVYV010000543.1:0-17676 GCA_043783985.1 Acidobacteriota bacterium
TCGAACAGATCGGCGAGGTGTTCGACCTGCCGGTCACGGTGACCCTCCATTACGCCGATCGGAAACCGGTCGACGTGCTCGTCCCGGTCACCGAGCAGGTGGTCGAGCAGCGGGTGCCGCTTGACGGGATACTCCGCGGCGTCGAGATCAGCAAGGACGATGGGATGGTCGCTGAGATCCTCAAAGGGAGTTGAGAATCTGAGGATCTGAGGATTTGAGGATCTGGGGATTTGAGGATCTGAGGATTTGAGGATCTGAGGATTTGAGGAAGTATCCGGAGCGGCCGATTGTCGCCGTCGGCGCCGTCATTCTCGATGGCGATCGTGTGCTGCTGGTCCAGCGCGGGCAGGAGCCGCTCGTGGGAGAGTGGAGCCTGCCGGGCGGCGCCGTGGAAATCGGGGAAACGCTCGAGGCCGCGCTCGCGCGCGAAGTCCGCGAGGAGACGTCGCTCGACGTGGTCGTCGGCCCGCTGCTGGAGGTACTCGACAGCATTCGCCGCGATCCAGGCGGACGGGCCGAGTACCACTACGTCATCATCGACTACGCGTGCCACGTCCGCCGCGGCACGCCCACCGCCCCGGCGCGCGGCACCGACGCGGCGGACGTCCGTTGGGTGGCTGTCGACGCGCTCGATCAGTACCGCGTCACCAGCGGCGCGATCGCGGTCATTCGAAAGGCGCGTGGATGACGATCAGAAGGAACCGCGGAGACCGCGGAGCCCGCTGAGAAACGTCTTGCTCCGCGTTCTTTGCGCGCGCTGCGGTCTCTTGCGGTCGTGATCTACGTCTTCGGTCTCCACGCGAAATAGACCGGAACGCCCAGCAGCACGATCACCAGACCGGGCCATGTCGTGGCCGGGCGATACACGAAGAGCACCAGCAGAATGGCGGCGGCGCCCACGATGTAGAGCGCCGGGATCACCGGGTAGCCGACCGCACGGTACGGTCGATCCACGTCCGGCCGCGTCTGCCGCAGACGGAAAATGCCCGCGATCGTCAGGATGTAGAAAATCAACGCCGCGGAGATCACGTAGTCGAGCAGATTGTTGTAGAGATTGCCGTACGCCTGCGTCGCCGGATCGTAGGTGCGCGGCAGCACCAGGAAGATCGCCCACAGACCCTGGAGCACGAGCGCCCACGCCGGAACCTTGGCCGCGTTCAGCTCGCCGGCCGCGCGGAAGAACAACCGATCGCGCGCCATCGCATAGTAGGCGCGGGCGCCCGCGAGAATGAGCCCGTTCGTGCAGCCGAACGTCGACACCATGATGCCGATGGCCATGATCGTCACCCCGAGGCCCGGAAAGATCGCGTTCAGCGTCGCCGTGGCGACGCGGTCGCCCGGCGCGTGCTGAATCCGGTCGAACGGCAGCGTCACCAGGTACGCCACGTTCGCGAGCAGGTAGAGGCCGATCACGATGAAGGTGCCGATCGCGAGCGACAGCGGGATGTTGCGCCGCGGATCTTTCACTTCGCCGGCGGTGAACGTGATGTTGTTCCACGCGTCCGCGGAAAAGAGTGATCCGGTCTGCGACACGCAGATGGCGACGAAGAGGCCGAAAGCGGTGACGGCGGAGAGCCCCGGCGCGATCTCCATCACGCCGCGGGGCGCCCACAGGTTGCCGAAGTTGTCGGCGACGGCGGTGTGATTCCAGCCGAGCAGGAGGCCGATCAGGATCAGCCCGAGCAGCGCGCCGGTTTTCGCCGTCGTGAAGACGTTCTGGATCATCTTTCCGTACTCGAGCCCGCGCGTATTGGTCCACGTCAGCAACGCGATCATCACGCTGCCCACCAGCTGCGTCGTCGACAGCGACAGCGCGTAGCCGGAGGAGAGGTGGACCGGCGCGATCAGGTAATGGTCGTCCGCGATCCACGGCACGAGCGCGCCGAAGTAGCGCGCGAAGCCGACCGAGACGGCGGCGATCGTGCCCGTCTGGATCACGAGGAAGAGCGTCCAGCCGTAGAGAAATCCCCACAGCGGCGAGAACGCCTCGCGGAGGTACACGTACTGGCCGCCCGCGCGCGGCATCATCGCCGCGAGCTCGCCGTAGGAGAGCGCACCGACGACCGTCAGGACGCCCGTGAGCAGCCAGGCGCCGAGCAGCCACCCCGGACTGCCGATGTTCCGCGCCATGTCGGCCGAGACGATGAAGATGCCCGACCCGATCATCGAGCCGACGACGACCATCGTCGAGTCGTAGAGGCCGAGGCCGCGGCGAAATTCCGTATCGAGAACGGTGGCGTCCGACAATTGCGGATTGCGGACTGCGGATTGCGGATCGCGGTGCGGCACGTGTGCCATCGGCTGCTCCTGCATTAAGATGCTGGAACTTACCATGAATCGAGACGACGCCTGGGCGCTGCTGACCGAGTACACCAAAGGCGAGAGCCTGCGAAAACACGCGCTGGGCGTCGAAGCCGCCGTGCGCGGCTACGCCCGGATGTTCGGCGAGGACGAGGAGCCGTGGGGCATCACGGCGCTGCTCCACGATTTCGACTACGAGCGGTGGCCGACGCTCGGTGATCACCCGAACAAAGGCGCCGAGATTCTGCGCGAGAAGGGCTACCCGGAGTGGATGATCCGGGCGATTCTGTCGCACGCGATGGAGATCACCGGCGTGACGCGCGACAGCCGGCTCGAGAAGACGCTGTTCGCGTGCGACGAGCTCGCCGGGTTCATCACCGCCGCGTCGCTCGTGCGGCCGAGCAAGAGCATCCTGGATCTGGAAGCCAAGTCGGTCGTCAAGCGGATGAAGGACAAAGCCTTTGCCAGGGGCGTCAAGCGCGAGGATCTGCACGCGGGCGCGGAGATGCTCGGCATCACGCTCGAGGCGCACATCGGCAACGCGATCGGTTTCATGCGCGAGAAGGCCGACGAGCTCGGCCTCAGAGGCTCCCTGTAAACCGGCTTCGCTCGACCAGCGGGTGCGGCCGGAGACGATCCGCGTTCGGCTATGATCGCAGCCGTGCGAACATCGGGCGGAGCGCGTGCGTCTATGAATCTGCATGGCTGAAGGCGAACCGGTCGTCACGCTCGAGGGCGTGACCGTCACCTACGGGAAGAATCGCGCGCTGCGCGAGGTGACGTCGTCGTTCGCTTCAGGCGCGGTGGGGTTGCTGGGGCCCAACGGCGCCGGCAAGAGCACGATGCTCAAGGCGCTGCTCGGCTTCATCGTGCCCGAGCGCGGCCGGCTGCGGGTGCTCGGCCTCGACGTCGCGGAAGCGCCGCTCGAGATTCGCGCGCGCGTCGGGTACATGCCGGAGAGCGACGCCCACATTCCGGGCATGAACGCCGTCTCCTTCGTCGCGTATTGCGGCGAGCTGGCCGGCCTCCCGCGCGTCGATGCGATGCAGCGCGCCCACGAGGTGCTCTTCTACGTCGGCCTCGGTGAGGCGCGTTACCGCAACGTCGAAACCTATTCCACCGGCATGAAGCAGCGCATCAAGCTCGCGCAGGCGCTGGTGCACGATCCCGATCTGCTGTTCCTCGACGAGCCGACCAACGGCATGGACCCGAAGGGGCGTGACGAGATGCTCGAGCTCATCCGCGACCTGGCGCACAACAAAGGGGTCAACCTGATCCTCTCGTCGCACCTCCTGCCCGACGTCGAATACACCTGCGACCATGTCGTCGTCATGGACAAGGGCGCGATCGCGGCCGCCGGCCCGATCGCCGCGTTGAAACAGCCGCGCGGACGCGTGTACGAGCTGCGGGTGAAAACGGCGGCCGACCTAGATCCGTTCGTCGAGCGTCTGCGCGCGGCCGGACTGGAGTGCAAGCAGACAGACGAGGACATCATGCGCGTGTTCGTGCCCGGCGACGGCGGCGCGCAGCAGCTGTTCGCGCTGGCGGCCGCCGAACGCGTGCAGGTCCGCCACCTGCGTCCGAGCGTGCCGACGCTCGAGGACGTCTTCGCGCACGCGGTTGGTGAACAATGACGTTCGACGTTCCACGTTCGGCGTTCGTCGTTCCAGAGAACCCCGCACCGCGCGCGCCGAACGACGAACCCCGAACGCCGAACGACGAACCCCGAACGACGAACCACGAACGATCCTGATATGCCGATCCATGACCAGGGCTACCGCCGGTACGGCGGCCGCAAGGCCCGGACGGGCGCCGGCTGGATGGTGATCGCGCGTGCGGGCATCCGTACCTTCATCTCGAAGCGCGCCTTCCTCGGGCTGCTCCTCGTCTCCTGGTTTCCGTTTTTCGTCCGCGCCGTGCAGTTCTACGCCGCCGCGAACCTGACCAGCATCCCCCAGGCCTCGCTGCTGGCTCCCTCCGCCGACACGTTCCGCCAGTTCCTGGACCAGCAGCGGACGTTCGTCTTCTTCGTCACGGTATACGCCGGCGCCGGTCTCATCGCGAACGACCGCCGCGCGAACGCGCTGCAGATCTACCTCTCGAAGCCGCTGACGCGCGCCGAGTACGTCTTCGGCAAGCTCGTGATCCTGATGACCTTTCTCGCACTGGTCACATGGCTCCCGGCCATCCTCCTGCTGATCGTGCAGATTGCGTTCGCCGGCAATTTCACCTTCTTCAAGAACAACGTGTTCCTGTTCCCGGCGATCACGCTGTTCGCCTTCATCGAGATGATCCTCGCCTCGTCGACGATGCTCGCTCTGTCGTCGCTGTCCAAGAGCAGCCGCTACGTCGCGATCCTGTACGCAGCGGTGATCTTCTTCACGCAGGCTGTCTACGGCGTGCTCTACGCCGTGACGCGCAGCACGTCGCTCTCGTGGCTGTCGTTCTCGGCGAACCTCAAACAGGTCGGCGATGTCATCTTCCGGCAGCGGCTCGAGTACGACACGCCGTGGTCCGTGTCGCTGCTGATGATCGTCCTGCTGGTCGTCATGTCGGCCGTGATCCTCGAGCGCCGCGTCCGCGGCGTCGAGGTGGTCACGTGACGGCGGGGCTGGTCGTCGCCGACCATCTGTCCAAGTGGTACGGCCAGGTCATCGGTCTGAACGACGTGTCGGTCACCGTGCCGCCGGGCATCACCGGCCTGCTGGGACCGAACGGCGCCGGCAAGTCGACGTTCATGAAGCTGATCACCGGCCAGCTGAAGCCGAGCCAGGGGAGCATCGCCGTGCTGGGCGAGCCGATCTGGCGCAACCCCGGCCTCTACCATCGCATCGGCTTCTGCCCGGAGCAGGACGCCTTCTACGATCGGATGACCGGACGCGAGTGGGTGACGGCGCTCGTCCGCCTGAACGGCGTGACCGAGACGGAAGCCGCCGCGATGGCGGCGCGTGCGATCGAGGACGTGGAGCTCACCGATGCCGCCGACAAGAAGATCGGCGCCTACAGCAAGGGCATGCGGCAGCGCATCAAGATGGCGCAGGCGCTCGCGCACGACCCCGAGCTGCTGATCCTCGACGAACCGCTCTCGGGCATGGATCCGATCGCTCGGCGCAAGGCCATCCGCATGATCAAGGACTGGGGGCGCGCGGGCAAGAGCGTCATCGTCTCGAGCCACATCCTCCACGAGATCGAGTCGATGACGGCGAACATCCTGCTCATCAACCAGGGACGCATCCTGGCCGAGGGGAACGTCCACCAGATTCGCGATCTCATCGACGAGCATCCTCACACGGTCCACATCAAGGCCGACCGGACGCGCGCGCTCGCACGCGAGTTCCTCGGCCACGACGATGTGCTGAGCCTCAAGTTCGAGGAGGGGGCGGTGGTGGTGCAGACCGGCCGGCCCGACGCGTTCTACGCGCGGCTGACCGACCTCGCGGCGTCCGGCGCGCACGGCGCGATCCACGAAGTCACCTCGCCCGACGACAACCTGCAGGCCGTCTTCCAGTACCTGGTGAAGTCATGAGCGAGCCGGCGCGATCGGCGGCGCCGCCGCCTGGCGTGATGTCGTCCGCACTGCGCATTTTCGACCTGTCGCTGGGCCAGATGTTGTGGTCGCGCCGGTCGGTGTTCCTGGGCGTGCTGCTCGGCGGCCCCGTGCTGCTCGCCGTCGTGCTGCGCGTGGTCGACACGCTGCACGCGTCCGGCTTCCGGATCAACGGCGCGGCGGCGGGCGGATCCTCGATCTTCGGCATGATGATCTGGCTGCTCTTCATCCGCTTCATCGTGCCGGTGCTCGGCGTGTTCTACGGCACGTCGCTCATCGCCGACGAGGTGGAGGACAAGACCATCACCTATCTGTTCACGCGACCGATCCCGCGCCGCGCGGTGCTCTTCGGCAAGTACTTCGCGTATCTCGCGTGCACCGTCCTGCTCGTGCTGCCGTCGGTCATGCTCGTGTTCTTCCTCATCGTCCCGACCGGCGGCGGGAGCATCGGCGCGGCGTTTCCCTCGCTGCTCGCCGACCTGGGGATGCTGGCGGTCGGCCTTGCGGCGTACGGCGCGGTGTTCGCCCTCGTCGGCGCCAGACTCAAGCGGCCGCTCGTGGCGGGGCTCGTCTTCGCGTTCGGGTGGGAGCCGGCGGTGCTGCTGTTCCCGGGCTACCTCAAGCGGCTGACCGTCGCCTATTACCTGCAGGCGCTGGTGACCCACGAAATGCCGCAGGATTCGGCCACCAGCATGCTGCTGCAGATCTTTCACGAGGTGC
Source organism: Acidobacteriota bacterium (assembly GCA_043783985.1). Taxonomy (GTDB): domain Bacteria; phylum Acidobacteriota; class Vicinamibacteria; order Vicinamibacterales; family CAVVIG01; genus CAVQFC01. The sequence continues at coordinate 6,569 of JAYVYV010000543.1, forward strand.
CGTCGGTGGCCGCCAGCCTGCTGGTGCTGGCGGCCGTCGCCGCGGTGGCCTTGTGGCTGGCCGGGCGGGCGGTCGAGCAGCGGGAATACGTGCTTGAACAATAATCAACCTCGGTCCGTATAAGACGTTGAGGGGCGCCCCATGACGACAAAGACCCGTTATTTCGTGATTGCGTCGCTGCTGGTGCTTGGAGCCGGTCTCGGCACGGGGCTGGTCGCCTATTACCTCGGCTTTCCCCTCGGCGCGTTTGCGAATCGCGGCGGGCCCGTCGAGCTCGGCTACGTGCCGCGCGACGCCTCCGTCATCGCGTTCGCGAACGTCCGCGAAATCATGACTTCGGATCTGCGCCAGAAGCTGCACCGGGCGCTGCCGATGCAGGAAAACGGCCAGCAAGAGCTTCAAGACCAGACCGGCATCAACCTCGAAACCGACGTCGACACCGTCGTCGCGGCCATGGCCCCGGAACCCGGCGGCACGAACATGCCGGGCGCGGGCATCGTGCTGGCGCGCGGGCGCTTCGACGAGACGAAGATCGAGGCGCTGATGCGCGAGCGTGGCGCGCACGTCGAGACCTACAACGGCGCGCGGCTGATCGTCGCCGATCCCAGGCCGGTCGACCCGGACATTCCCCACGGCGACTACATGATTCCCCCGCACGCCAGCGGCTTGTCGCTGTCGTTCATGGAACCGGGCCTCGCCGCGATCGGCAGCACGAAGCTGCTCAAGTCGGCGATCGACCTGCACAAGACGGGCAACAACCCGCAGACGGGTCTCGAGAGCGTGCTGGGCAACGACGAGCTGATGAACCTCGTGCGCTCGCTGGATAACGCGAACGCCTGGGCTGTCGGCCGCTTCGACGCGCTCCGCACGCAGTCCCATCTGCCCGCGAACGTGCTCAGTCAGATTCCGGCAATCACCTGGTTCGCCGTCAGCGGCCACGTGAACGGCGGCGTCCGCGGCACGCTCCGCGCGGAAACGCGCGACGAGGAATCGGCCAACAACCTGCGCGACGTCGTGCGCGGGTTCCTGGCGCTCGCCAAACTCGGTTCGGGCGCCAAGCCCGAGCTGCAGGCGATGCTGCAGTCGCTCGAGCTCAACGGCACCGGCAAGACCGTCTCGCTGTCGTTCGCGGTCCCTGCCGAACTGTTCGACGTGATCGGCGCGGCGCATCAGCGCAAGCCGGCGGTTCAGTAAGGGCCCTCGAGAGAATAACGTGGGCACGTGTGGGCGTCGAAGCGCCCGCCCGGCTAGGCGCGAGGAGTGCGCATACCGGGCGTATGTAAGCGACGAGCAACGCAGCCCGGCGGGATGCATCGGCGGCCACAGTGTCCACGTTATTCTTTCGCGGGTCCTCAGGTCCGGCGTGAAGCCGAGGCCGACGCCAGCGGCAACGTAAACGTTTGTCTCCGCCGGCGGGCGTTCCTTGACGCCCTCGGGCCGTGCCCCTACACTCCTCGCCAGCAACGCCCGCGCGCCTTCCTCTCATACATGACCGACCTCGTTTTTTTCTACGGCACGCTGATGAGCGGCTTCAAGCGCCCGGGGCGTTCGCGCATCGATCCGAATCTGACGCCCGTCGGGCGCGGATTCATCGGGGCGACATTGTTCGATCTGGGCATCTACCCGGCGGCGATTCCGGCGCTGGACGAACGGGTGCTCGGCGAAGTCCATCGCATGACGGACGTCGACAGCGTCCTCGCGGCGCTCGACGAGATCGAGGGCTACCGGCCGAGCCAGCCCGACGCCAGCCTCTACACGCGCGTCGAAACGCCGGTCACCTTCGAGGACGGCCGCGTCGAGCAGGCGTGGGCGTATTTCTACAACGCGCCGCTCGGCCAGGCGCAGCGGATCCTGTCGGGGGACTACCTCGAACATCTGAAGGTGAAGTGATGGCGACACAGCCGGTCCGCCCGAAGCCGGATACCGTCGGTTTCGCGGTACGTGTCGCGTCGATGGTGCTCCTTGTCTCTGCAGTGTCCGGCTCGATCCGGACCGCCTCCGCGCAGGACAGCGATCTCGATCCGCGGATCGTGCAGCTCGTCTCGACGATCTCCGAAGAGCGCCTCGGTGTCATCCTCAGGAAGCTCGAAGGCTTCGGGACGCGCAACACGCTGTCGTCGACCCTCTCCACCACGCGCGGCGTCGGTGCGGCGCGGCAGTGGATTCTCGACGAGATGAAGGGCTACAGCCCGAAGCTCCAGGTCAGCTTCGACACCTATCAGGTGCCGGCGCAGGGGCGCATCACGCGCGACGTCGAGCTGCGCAACGTGATGGCGATTCTCCCCGGCCGGAGCGCGCGCCGGATTTACGTCAGCGGCCACTACGACACCGTCGCGCGGCCGGGCGGCCAGGGCACGGCCAACGCCGGGGGCGCCGCCCCGGCCGCCGACCCCGACGCGCGCACGGCGCCTCCGACCGATCCCGGCGCGCCGCTCGACAACCTCGCGCCCGGCGTCAACGACGACGGCAGCGGGACGGCGCTGACGATCGAGCTGGCGCGCGTGTTCAGCCAGAGCGGCATCGATTTCGACGCGACGCTGGTGTTCATGTGCCACGCCGGCGAAGAGCAGGGGCTGATCGGCGCGCGGCTCCACGCGCAGAACGCGGCCGCGCAGAAGATTCCGATCGAAGCCGTCTTCAACAACGACATCGTCGGCAACGACCGGGGCGGCAACGGCATCATCGACGGCGCGACGATCCGCGTGTATGCCGAAGGACCCGAGGATTCGCCGTCGCGCGAGCTGGCGCGGTTCGTCCAGCGCTGGGGCGGGCGCTACGTGCCGTCGCACAAAGTGCGGCCGATGGCGCGCCCCGATCGCTTCGGACGGGGTGGCGACCACTCCGCGTACAACGCGCTCGGCTTCACGGCGGTCGGGTTCCGGGAATCGCGGGAGAATTTCACGCGGCAGCACGACGTCCGCGACACGTTCGAGGGGATCTCGCTTCCCTATCTGGCGCAGAACGCGCGGGTCAACGCGGCGTCGGCGGCCACGCTCGCGCTGGCGCCGCCGCCGCCCGGCGTGCTCGGCGATCGCAACCAGCCGATGATCACGCGCGCGCCCACGGGCTACGACGCGCACCTCGAATGGCGCGCGGCACCCGGCGCCGCCGCCTACCGCATCTTCTGGCGTGAAGCGTGGGGATCGGATTGGCAGCAGGACGTCCGCCTCGGCAACGTGACGTCGATCATCCTGCCCAACATGCAGATCGACGACTACGTCTTCGGCGTGGCGGCGATCGACGCCTGGGGTCACGAGAGCTTCGTCACCGCGTACGTCTCGCCGCCGCGCACCAGCTCCGACATCAAGACCACGCCGGGTCGCTAGGGTTTCTTCTTACGGCGCCCGGCGGCCGGTTTCGACCGCGTCGATGAAGTCGGCGATGACCGCGGCGATGCGCTCCGACAGCTCGATGAATTCGATGCCGCTCAGGTAGAGCACCACTTCATGATCGACGTCGGTGATGGTGCAGTGGACGACGCGACCCTTGACGACCAGGGATCGGTCGCCGAGCGTCAGACGGAAGTCGTGGAGCGAATCGAGCTGGAGCGGGAAGCCCGTTTCGATCTGTGCGCCGCCGCGGCTGATCTCTTTGATCGCCATCGGCTGAAAGACCGTGACCTCGCCGTGAAGATCGCCCAGAATCTGGATGCGATGCTTGTCGCGTTTGTCGTCCGCCGGCGCCATTCGGCGCGACTATAACACCTTAGTTCATCCAGATTGCGGCCTTCGCGGCCGGGAAGAGCTCGGCGTCGGACGGCTCCGCGTATTCCGGCTCCGAGTTCTCGCCCTGTCGTTCGCACGTGTAGGTCAGCACAGGGATGCCGCGCGTGTCTTCGTCCAGCTTGAGCATCGACAGCACCTGGAATCCGTCCCCATCGTCGAAGCGCACGCAGAGGATCACGAGGTTCGGCTGCACGCGCTTGATCTGCGAATAGGCGTGCTCGCTCGACTCGACGAAGACGACGTCGTAGCGACCGGCGTCGAGCACCGTTTCGAGCATTTCGAGCATCTCCGGGCTGCCGTTGACGATGACCACTTTCTGCGCGGTGGTCGCGGCGGCGGCGTGCTGGCGAAGGCTGTCGGTGGCGGCGGCGTTGGTCATCATCGCTGGTCCGTCTCCGTCGGACACACTCATCACTTCAGGATCCGTGCCACGCGTAAATTCCGGAATTGGCGTCAATTTTCAGCGTGGCGCCGGTCGAGCCAAGTGCCCGCTTCGCGATTGACCCCCACAGGTTGCAGCTCGGCCGAGCCTAAATTGCTGAGCCCTTGGCTCTTGTCGGGCTGTTGCAGGAAATGTCCACAGTACGGCACTCTGCAGCTCATGAGCACCGGGACGGCCGACACCACCACCTACCACAACCTTGTTGACGGCGACTGGGTGCCGTCGGTTTCAGGCGAGCTGTTCGAGAACCGCAATCCGGCCAACACCGACGATCTGATCGGGCTGTTCCAGAAATCGACCGCGGCCGACGCCGCGTGCGCGATCGACGCCGCGCGCCGCGCGTACCAACACTGGCGGCTCGTGCCGGCGCCCAAGCGCGCCGAGATGTTGTTCCGCGTGGCGCAGCTCCTGGCCGATCGCAAGGAGGCGCTCGCGCGCGACATGACGCGCGAGATGGGAAAGGTGCTGGAGGAAACGCGCGGCGACGTCCAGGAAGCGATCGACATGACGTACTTCATGGCGGGCGAGGGGCGCCGGCAGTACGGCCAGACCGTGCCGTCCGAGCTCCGCGACAAATTCGCCATGTCGATGCGGCAGCCGGTCGGCGTGTCCGCGATCATCACGCCGTGGAATTTTCCGATGGCGATTCCGTCGTGGAAGATCATCCCGGCGCTGGTCTGCGGCAACACCGTCGTCTTCAAGCCGGCCACGCTGACGCCGCTGTCGGCGCTCAATTTCGTCAAGGTTCTCGAAGAGGCGGGGATCCCGCGCGGGGTGGTCAATCTCGTCACCGGCGGGGGGGCGGACGTGGGCAACGCCCTGCTGGTCAGCGATGCGGTCCGGATCGTGTCGTTCACCGGATCCACCGAGGTCGGCCGCACCGTCTCGGCACAGGCGGCGCCGTCGTTCAAGAAGGTGCACCTCGAGATGGGGGGCAAGAACGTCATCCTGATCATGGATGACGCGAACCTCGAGCTGGCGGTGGAAGGGTGCCTCTGGGGCGGCTTCGGCACCAGCGGCCAGCGTTGCACGGCCGCGAGCCGCGTCGTCGTGCACGAAGGCGTCTACCAGCGGTTCCTCGAGCAGTTCGTCGCCCGCGCGAAGGCGCTCCGCGTGGGCGACGGGATCGACCCTTCCACGCAGATGGGGCCGTCGGTCAGCCGCGGTCAGCTCGATACGGTGACGAAATACGTGGAGATCGGCAAGCAGGAAGGCGCGCGGCTCGCGTGCGGCGGGCGCGCCCTCACCGGCGGCGTTCACGCCAGAGGCTTCTTCCACGAGCCGACGATTTTCGCCGACGTCGATCCCGCGATGCGCGTCGCGCAGGAGGAGATCTTCGGGCCGGTCGTCTCGGTGATACCGTGCAAGTCCTATGAGGACGCCGTCGCCATAGGCAACGACGTGCAATACGGTCTCTCCGCCTCGATATACACTCAGGATGTCAACCGCGCGTTCGCCGCGATGCGGGACATGTACACGGGAATCTTTTACGTGAACGCGCCGACCATCGGCGCCGAAGTCCATCTGCCTTTCGGCGGCACGAAGTCAACGGGCAATGGCCATCGCGAAGCGGGGACGGCGGCGCTCGACGTGTTCTCGGAATGGAAGTCGGTATACGTCGACTTCAGTGGAAAGCTGCAGCGCGCGCAAATCGACAACGCGGAACCTTTGAATTCATGAACTGGGCTCTCGCAGGGCTCGTCTACGCCGGCGCCTGCGCCGCGCTGATGACGGGACTCGCCGATCAGGGGACGCCGCGGCTGGTGGCCGGCAACATCGCGTTGCTGCTTCCGCCGCTGGTGCTGCTGTATGTCGTCGTCACGCGGCGGCGATCGTGGCGGGGACATCAGGCCGTGTTCTGGGGCGCGATCGGCGCGTGGGCGGCGCTGTGGTTCGTGGGACAGCTCGGCTGGGCGGCCGACGAGCTGTTCCGGGCGGCGCCGGTGCCGTGGTTCACGTGGCACACCATCCTGCAGCTGAGCGGCTCCGCGCTGCCGCTGATCGCCCTGATCGCCTGGCCGCATCGTCCCGCGCCCGAGGAAACGGCGATCACGGCGGCGATCGATGTCGCGGTGCTCGTGTTTCTGACCGGATTTCTCTACTGGTCGTTGATTATCGCGCCGGCGAGCAACCCTGATCAGGCGGCGATGGGGCTGCGGTCGCTGGCGACCATCGGCCCTCTGGTGCGGCTCGCCTCGGTGGGCGGCCTGCTGCTGGCGGCGGCGTCCGCGGGGAAGAGCGCCTGGGCCGCCGTGTACCGACGGCTGGCGCTCGGCATGGCGCTCGCCTTCGTCATCCTGATGGTGTTGTCCGTGATGACGGTGCGCGGCACCTACGGCACCGGATCGCCGGCGGACATCGGCTGGATGCTGCCGTTCTTCTTCGCGGCATGGGCGGCGGCGACCTCGCCCGGCTCTCCGCCCGCGTCCCGCCTGAGCCCGACGCGCCCGCTGCGGCAGGCGTCGCCGGTGCTGCTGTTCGTCGCGCTGCTGAGTGTGCCGGTGGTCGGCTACGGCCTGCGCTACCTGATGCCGCGCGGAGAGCCGGTCGACACGTTGCGCGACGTGGCAACCGCGGGCACCCTCGTCTGCGGGATCGCGCTCGTGCTGGTGCGGCTGCGCGTGGAGCAGCGCCTGGGCGAGCAGGCCAACCAGCGGCTGCGCCTGCTGGCCACCGCCTGCGAGCAGGCGGGCGAGCTGATCATCATCATCGGGCGCGACAGCCGCATCGAGTACGCCAACGACGCGTTCTGCCGCGCCAGCGGGTATACCCACGAGGAGCTCGAGTCGATCGCGCCGAGCGCGCTGGTCGCGGTGGAATCGGCCGCCTCGATTCCGGTGTTCAACCAGAGTCTGAAGGCCAGGAAGGTGACGCGCCTGACGGCGTCGCTGGCGCGCAAGGACGGCGGCACGTTCCAGGCCGCCTGCGTCGCGGCGCCGATCGTCGACGCCGCGGGCCGCATCACCCATTTCGTCGCCGTCATCCGCGACATCACCGAGGAGCTGCGGCTGCGCGAACAGCTCGTGCGCGGCGAGCGTCTGTCGGCGCTCGGCGAGTTCGTCTCGGGCGTCGCACACGAGATCAACAACCCGCTGCAGTCGATCATCGGATCGCTCGAGCTGGTGCTGGATCACCATCTCGACGCGCCGCTGCGAGGCGACATCGAGCGGGCGCGCGTCGAAGCCGGACGCGCGGGACGCATCATGCGCAACCTCCTGCGCTTCGTCCGGCAGTCGCCCAACGATCGGATGCTGCTGGATTTGAACGAGATCGTCAAGGCGACGATGGGCGTGCGGGCGTACGAGCTCGAGCTGGTCGGCATCCAGATCCGGGAGGAGTACGCGCCGCTGCTGCCGCTGGTGCTGATCAACCGCGAGGAGATTCAGCAGGTGATCCTGAACCTCGTGATGAACGCGCAGCAGGCGATGTCGGATCCCGCCGGCACGCGCGTGCTCTCCGTGCGGACGTTCATGTCGGGCGGCGACGCCTCGGTCGAAATTCGCGACACGGGCCCGGGGGTGCCGTCCGAGCTGACCGGCAAAATATTCGAACCGTTCTTCACGACCAAGTCGGCCGGCGCCGGCCCGGGCCTCGGTCTGTCGCTGTCGCTGGGCATCGCCAACGCGCACCAGGCCCAGCTCGAGCTGGTCCCGGCCGCGTCCGGCTGCTGTTTCCGTTTGACGTTGCCGGGCTCCGGCTTCCCAGGGCCGGCATCCGTTCATTAGAATGGGCTGTTCATGCCCGTTCGGGACGCGTCATCCTCAGCGCAGCGCGTACGCCGAGCGGGCGCTGCGGCGGATCCTTCAAAGCGCTGCCATCCGGCGGAGCTCGGACCCTGGCCACAGCCGGAGGCGGCCCAACATGATGTGTGCGCCGCGTCGAGGACCCGTCGGACCTTCTTCACGACACGCGTGATTGGTTCGAACGATGAATCGTGAGGATTCATCCGCAATCAATCACCCAATGACCAGATTACCAATTACCCAATGCGCATAGCTGTCATTCCCGGCGATGGAATCGGCGTCGACACCACCGCGGAGGCCGTCAAGGCGATCCGCGCGGTAGGCGACGTGTTCGGCCGGCAGTTCGATCTCGAGATGCTGCCGTGGGGCGCCGACTATTTCCTGCAGACCGGCATCACCATGCCGCCCGACGGCTACGCGATGCTGCGCGATCAGTTCGACGCGATTTTCATCGGCGCGCTGGGCGACCCGCGCGTGCCCGACAACCGGCACGCGCGCGACATCCTGCTCGGCACGCGCTTCGAGCTCGATCTCTATGTCAACCATCGTCCGGTCAAGCTGATCGACGCGCGGCTCTGCCCCTTGAAGGACCGGACGCCGGACGATGTGAACTTCGTCGTCTTTCGCGAGAACACCGAGGGGCTGTACGTCAGCATCGGCGGCCGCTTCAAGGCGGGGACCGAGGACGAGATCGCGATTCAGGAGGAGGTGAACACCTATAAGGGCGTGCACCGCATCATCGTGCACGCGTTCGAGTTCGCGAAGGCCAACGGCCGCCGCAGCGTCTGCATGACCGACAAGAGCAACGCGATGACGCAGGGACACGCCCTGTGGCAGCGCGTCTTCAAGGAGGTCGCGCCGCAATACCCCGGCCTCGAGGCGCGCCATCTCTATATCGACGCGCTGGCGCTCCTGCTCGTGCAGCACCCGGCGCAGTTCGACGTCATCGTCACCAACAATCTGTTCGGCGACATCATCACCGATCTCGGCGCGGCGCTGCAGGGCGGGCTGGGCCTGGCGGCCTCCGGCAACCTGCATCCCGGCAAGACCTCGATGTTCGAGCCGGTCCATGGCTCGGCGCCGCCGCTGGCGGGCAGGAACGTCGCCAATCCCATGGGCGCGATTCTGTCGGCCGCGCTGATGCTCGACCACCTCGGGCTGAAACCGGAAGCGCTCGCGGTGGAAACGGCCGTGCATGAGGCGGTCGTCGCCGGCCAGGGAACCGCGGAAATCGGCGGCTCGCTCGGCACGCGCGAAACGGGCGACGTCATCGCGAAGGCCATCAGACGATGAACGCGGCGGGCAGTAGCGCATCGTTTTCGCGTCGTCGCGGTGACGGGATCGTCGCGGCTGGTGAGTGAGGTAGCGATGCAGATCACGACGGTCGGTGTGCTGGGATGCGGGTTGATGGGCGCGGGGATCGCGCAGGTATGCGCCGCGGCGGGCTACAAGACGGTCGTGCGCGAGGTGGACCAGGCGTTCCTCGACAAGGGGCTTGGCCGCGTCAGGAAATTCCTCGAGGACGGCGTCGCGAAAGGCAAGGTGACCGCCGAGGCGCGCGACACCACGCTCGGCAACCTGGCCGGTGCGACGTCGATCGACGCGCTGAAGGACTGCGATCTCGTCATCGAGGCGATCATCGAGAACCTCCAGGACAAGGGTCGGACCTACGCGGCGCTCGAAACGGTCGTCGGCGATCGCACGATCTTCTTGTCCAACACCTCGTCGCTCTGCATCACCGAGCTCGCGGCGGCGACGAAGCGTCCGGACCGGTTCGGCGGGCTGCATTTCTTCAACCCGGTGCCGCTGATGAAACTGGTGGAGGTGATCCGCGCGCTGACCACCAGCGACGACACGTATCAGACCGTGTTCGCCTTCGCGCAGTCGCTCGGCAAGGAGCCGATCACCGCGCCGGATCGCCCCGGGTTCATCGTGAACCGGCTGCTGGTGCCCTACCTGCTCGATGCGATTCGCGCGTACGAGCACGGGCTCGGCACGATCGAAGACATCGACAAGGGGATGACGCTCGGGTGCGGCTATCCGATGGGGCCGTTCACGCTGCTGGACTTCGTCGGCCTCGACACGACCTACTACATCGCGAACATCATGTTCGAGGAGTTCCGCGAGTCGGCGTACGCGCCACCGCCGCTGCTGAAGCGCATGGTGCTAGCTGGGCGCCTTGGACGAAAGAGCGGACAAGGCTTTTACAAGTATCAGCTCTGAGCTCTCAACTCTTACAGACATTGCGAAGCTGAGCGTTGAGTCTTGAGAGTTGCTACTTCTTCAGCCCTTCCGCCCAGTTGAGCACGACGACGATCGGCACGATGGTCGTCTGCTGGTCGTTCGATGGAGGGCGCGGAATCAGAAACCGCCGACCGTCGCCGGAGACGGCGTACGTGAGATAAGGGCCGCCGCTCGCGTGAGGGAGGTTGACATACGCAGAGTCGAACAGCTCCTTCGGTGTGCCGGCGTCGAAGGCGGAGCCGCTCGACTTCACCTCGACCGCCATCATCTTCCCGCGAGAAATTTGGCTCATGTAGAACAGCTCGCGACCGTCGCGACGCCATCGCGGGAACGCGCCTCCATTCGTCGAGACCTGCCACTTGCCCGTCCCCTGCGGGAAGGGCTGCACGTACACTTCTTGGCGGCCCGTTTCACTCGAGTGGTACGCGAGCCACTTCCCATCGGGCGAGATCTGCCCATGCGATTCATTGAACGGCGAGTGGAGCAGCGGCACCGGCTTTCGGTCGCCTGACAAGGGCAGCAGCCACTCGTCGTTCCCGGTTTTCGGATCGACCACCACGTACACGATGGAGCGTCCATCGGGCGACCAGCTCGTTGGAAGGCTCACAGCGTCCGATTCCAGCAGCCGTTCCTCAGGGCCCGTGCCGTTCGAGAGCTTCTGGTACAGTCCACCTTTCCCGTTTCGAAGCGAGCCATAGACGATGCGGCTTCCATCCGGAGACCAGATGGGCGACGAGTTGTCCTGTGAGGCGTCGAACGTGAATCGGGAGGTCGTGCCGCGAGACAACTCCGAGATCCAGATGTCGCCGCCATTGCCGTCGTGGCGGTGCGCGGCCACACGCTTGCCATCCGGCGCCAGATCAATCCCGCGGTAGTCGCCTGACGGTCCGACGGCTTCAATCTGTTTCCCTTGCCGGTCGAGCCAGACCATCTGGAGGCCCGCGGCCGCGGCAG
>JAYVYV010000544.1:0-6172 GCA_043783985.1 Acidobacteriota bacterium
CCGGCCGCTGAGGTGCTCGGCGACGGCGCGCCGTTCGGCGCCGCTCAGGCGTCCGCCCTGCGGACGCATGCCGCCGGCGGTCAGCGCGGACAGGATCGCTTCGGGAGATCGCCGGCGGAGGACGTCGGGGCTCGGCGCGCGCGATCCGTCGACGCCGTCGTGGCAGCTCGCGCAGTTGCGCGCAAAAATCGCAGCGCCCCTCGACTCGCTCGCGGCGTCCTGGGACAGGCGAAGGACGTCGTCCGGAGCCTGCGGCCCGGCGGACAGCGCGACGCCGGCGAACAGGCTCGCCATCGCCAGAGCCGCGCGCTTCATTTACGCGGCGCCGTCAGGTACTCCTTGTCGGTGACCGGCTCCAGCCACTTCACGTCGCCCTCGTAGATCGTGAGCTGCAACGCGTCTTCGGTGGGTGAGGCGCCGTGCCAGTGCTCGACGCCGCCCGCGGTCCACCACGGTTGGCCGGGAGCGGTTTCCATCACCGGGCCGCCGCGCACCTGCGTGCGGCCGTGACCGTCCTCGAGCATCAGCAACTGGCCCCACGTGTGGCTGTGCCAGTTCGATCGGCTGCCCTTCGGAAATTTCAGACGCGTGGTGCGCACCTTGGTGGCGTCGACCGACGCGGGGGTGCCGCCCATGAAGTTGCTGGTCTGGCCGGCGACCCAGATCGGCGCGGCGACGGCGAGCACGGTCGTGAGGAGCTGTACGCGTGTCATGTTATCTCCACTCCGCTGAGGTGTCGTGCGCTCGGCTAAAACCGTCGCGCTACTTCGTCACGGTGACTGTCACGTTGTCGTAGGTGAAGACGGCGCCGTCGCTGGCGACCGCGCGCAGCACGTAGCTGCCCGGTTCCCTGAACGTCACCTCGGTGATCCATTTGTTGCCCGGGGGCGGCTCGGGAATGAAGTAGGGCGGCGACCACGGCGAGTTGCCGTAGGCGCGGGTGTCGGTCCACGCCTTCATCTGCTCGGGACTGAAAATGACGTCCGCCGCCTTGCCGCGGTAGACGATCCACGACAGGCGCAGCCCCGGCCCGCTGGCGGGGACGAGCGACGATGGCGCCCGATAGAGCGCGGTGGGGGCGACGGTCGCGGTCGGCGACCCCCCGCGCCCGCGCCGCGCGGGAATGTTGTCGGGGTCCTTCGCGAAGGCGGCGAGCGTGAGCGGCACGCCCGCCTTGACGGTGCGCTGCTTCGCGCCGTCGACCTTCAGCGCCGGCGGAACGTTGGTGCGCAGCTCGTCGCGCAGGCTGCCGAAGTCGCCGCCGACCTCGGTGGAGATCACCTGGTTGTCGATCATGTAGTCGTTCTTGAGCGACGCGTAGGCCTTCTCGGTCTTGCCGTGCGTTCTGAGCGTCCAGATGATCTCCTTGTCGCCGAGATCCTTCGGCACCTTGATGGCGAACAGAAACGGATTCCGACGCGGATAGAAATGCGTCGGCTGTCCCTGGTCGGGTCCGCCAGGCTCGATGCTGTTGTCGGGGCCGATCGGAATGTCGAACTCTTCCGCCCAGTTCTGATTCATGTACCCGAACACCATCGTCATCGATCCGTCCGGCTCCGTGCGCCACCCTTCGTACGCCGGCGAAACGACCTGACCGCTCGAGTAAGTGAACCGGGTCTGCGCGCCGGCAGGCGTCAATAACGCGAGTGCCAGCAGCGCCGTGAACGACAGTCGCTTCATCTCTTCTGCCCCCAGCCCTCAGCCCTCAGCCCTCAGCCCTACTTCCCGACCCCGGACGCGCTCGACTGGGTCGCGACTGCCGTCGGCGGCGCCCAGCAGAGCGGGCAGCCGATGTCGTAGTCGTTGCGGCTTTTCATGTTCTTCCGCCGCTTCGCCATCTCCGCCTGGAACTGCTCCTCGGTGAGCGTGACCGAATAGCCGAGGTCGATGAACATGTTGGCCACCGAGCGGCGTCCGCCGCCGGCCCAGTTCCGCGGATCCACCGGATTCTTGTTCGCCGCCGTGGTGTCGAGGAACCCGATCAAGTGGACGATGGTGCCTTTCGGCAGCAGCGGCGCCGCGTCGTCGTCGTAGACGTACTGCTTGACCCAATTGTGGTCGTAGCCGACGCAGTTGAGGGTCTGGATGTTGTGGCCCCAGATTGCTTCGAAGCACATGCGGACGCCGGGCGCGTGGAGGTGCGGCTCGAAGGTGATGTATTTCGTGTGCTCCTGCAGCACCGCGTAGGAGTGCAGCTCCTGCCCCGAGGCGTTCGGCCGCACGTCGATGTCGATGCCGTTGCCGAGGCGCATGCTCGCGCGTTTGTAGATCGGCTTGTACCCCTTCGGGAAGAACTTGAACGCGAATTCGAGGTGCCCTTTCGTCTCGCGGCCGTTCGAATGCAGATGGCCGGCGTTGAGCGACAGCGACGAATGCGCGGCCAGGAGGCGTCCGGCCTCCGGCGGGAAGATGTCGGCGTTGCGCCCGACCTCGTGAATCGGCCAGCTGCTGCCGCCCTCGTTGGCGCCGCTGCTGGCGCGCTCGCCTTCGACAATGCTCTCGTAGGTCATGTGGTGGAAGACGTAGCGTCCGCCGACCGTGCTGGTGGATCCGGTGCGCGGGATGTCGTTGACCTCGCGCACTTCGACGGCGGAGACGTAGCGATCCTCGGTGAGGCCGGTCGGGATCAGGCCGAAGTCGCCCCAGTGGTCGGGACCGATCGCCGGCACCGTGACGTCCTTCGAGCGCAGGATCAGGTCGGGCTCACCGATCGTCCATTTGTCGGTGGTGTCGAATGCCAGCGGCTTCGGCATGTCGGCCGGGTTGCCGCGCGGCGCGCCGGCGTCGACCCAGCGCGCGACCATCGCGACCTCGTCGTCGCTCAGCGACGGATCGTGCTTGAACTTCTGGATGCCGATGTTCTTCTCGACGAAGAACGGCGGCATCGCGCCGCGCTGGCTGCGCAGCGCCGTGCGCACCTTGATCGACTTGGCCCACGGCCGCACGTCCTCGTAGGTGACGAGCGCCATCGGCCCGACCCCTTCGGCGTGATGGCACTCCTGGCAGCTGCGCTGCAGGATGCGTGAGATGTCTTTCGAGAACGTCACATCGGGAGGCGATGTGGCGGGCGCCTGGGCGATGATGCGGACGCCTACCCCCGCCGAGGCGGCGAGCAACAGGCTGACCAGCCGCAGAATTCGTCGCCGACGGTCTCTCGCCATTCCGACCTCCTCAGGTGACGCGGTTCCGTACTCTATATACACCGTGCACCCATCGAGCGCCCAGAACATTTCGTGGAGTCCCAAGGAGGTCGCGACCGGCGCGACCGTGGTCGAAAATTTTAGTGGCGAGAGCGTCAGGGAACGCCAAAGATGTTATGGGCGATGGCGTTCGAGCGCGCGCGATCGACCCAATGGGGAGGCGACGCGATGCGAGAGGCATCTGTGCAGGCAGTGGCGTTCGGGATCTTGCTGAGTGCGACGACGCTTTGGGCGCAGGTGCAGGCGCCGCCGGCTCCGTGGCGGGGAGCAGGGGCGACACCGTGCGTGGGGGCTGACGGCGGCGTTTATCAGTGCCCGCCGGCTCCTCGATCGGTCGCGGTCCTCGCCGGGCGTCTGTTTGACAGCACGAGCGGGCAGATGTTGCCGAAGCAGATCGTGTTGGTGTCGGGCGATCGAATCACCGAAGTCGGACCGGAATCTCGAGTCAGGATTCCCGTGGGCATGGAGGTGATTGACCTCGGCCACGCGACGGTCCTCCCCGGCTTGATTGACGCGCACACGCACATGTTCAATGCCCGCGGACCAAAGGCGACGACGGAGAGCTCCCTGTTGATCGCCGTACAGAATGCACAAGCCGACTTGCGGGCGGGTTTTACCGCGGCGCGCGACATGAGCTCCCATGGCAATGGCTACGGCGACGTCGAGATTCGCGATGCGATCAATCAGGGCCGCTTCGACGGCCCCAGGTATCAGGTCTCGACCTTGGGAATCGTGTGGGGCGCGGCACCGCCGAACCTGGCAGCACCGGACAACCCGTTAGCCAGCACCGTGGTTCGTTCGGCTGAAGACGCACGCGCAGCCGTCCGCGAGCAGATCGCCCGCGGCGCCGATTGGATCAAACTGTTCCCGGCGGGTGGATACTCCTTCGCGGCGACCGGCGAGGTTCAGTACCAGGTGACGTATCCGTTACCCGTCCTGCACGCGCTGATTGACGAGACGCATCGCCTTGGCAAGAAGGCCGGCTGCCACGTTTATGGAGGCGAGGGACAGAAAAATGCCATCGTCGCCGGCTGCGACACCATCGAACATGGGTTTGGCTTGGATCAAGAGCAAATCGGGATGATGGCCGCAAAAGGCCTCTACTTCGATCCGACGCTCGTCCGCTACACCGAGCCGTATATGGACGATACCGATGCCAGGAACACCAACGGCAAGTATCGGATCATTCCGATTTTCGAGAAGGCTGCCTCGATGGCGGCCGCCAAGGGGATCAAGGTCATGATGGGCAGCGGCGTGGACGGCTCGACGTTTCCTCATGGGACCCAGGGGCTCGAGTTCGAGGCGCTGGTGAAGCGTGCCGGGCTGACTGCGGCGCGGGCCATACAGAGCGGAACCACGATTAACGCAGCCGCGCTGGGATGGCAGGATCGGATTGGGTCAATCGACAAGGGGAAATTCGCCGATCTGATCGCCGTCTCAGGCGACCCGTTGACCGACATCACCGAACTCCAGCGGGTCAGGTTTGTGATGAAGGGCGGAAAGGTCATCAAGAACGACCTGGCGCAAGTCCGCTCGAAATAGATTCCCGCCCGATATTCCGTCAGACGTCTGACAACCATCTGGCCGCCGGAGGACGTGATGAAAAAGCCTGTGATCGTTCTCGCGTTCGTCGCTCTCGTGTCGGCCGGCTGCGCGAAGGCGCCGACCTACGACGTCGTGATCCGGCACGGCACGATCTACGACGGGACTGGCGCCGCCGGGAAGGCCGGTGACGTCGCCATCCTCGACGACCGCATCGCCGCCGTCGGCGATCTGGGCGGCGAGCGTGGGCGCGAGGAGGTGGACGCGACGGGACTGGCCGTCGCGCCCGGCTTCATCAACATGCTCAGCCACTCCGAGACGTCGCTGATCGAAGATGGCCGTTCGCAGGGCGCGCTGCGCCAGGGCGTCACGCTCGAAGTGTTCGGCGAGAGCTCGATGGGGCCGATCACGGAACAAATGAAGAAAGAGTCGATGGAGCGCCAGGGCGACATCAAATTCAACATCGTCTGGAACACGCTTGGCGGGTATCTCGACCACCTGGTGGCGCGCGGGATCTCGACCAACGTCGCGTCGTTCGTCAGCGCGGCGACCGTCCGCGCGAACGAAGTCGGACTCGACAACCGGCCGCCGACCGCGGTGGAGCTCGATCGCATGCGCGCGCACGTGCGCACCGCGATGGACGAGGGCGCGATGGGCCTCACCACCGCGCTCATCTACATCCCGGGCGTGTTCGCGAAGACCGACGAGCTCGTCGAGCTCGCGAAGGTCGCGTCGGCGTCGGGCGGCATGTACATCTCGCACATGCGCAGCGAGGGGAACCGGCTGCTCGAGGCGATCGACGAGACGCTGACGATCGCGCGCGACGCGCACATCCGCGCGGAGATCTATCACCTGAAGGAAAGCGGCGAGTCGAACTGGAACAAGCTGGATGCCGTGATCGCCAAGATCGAAGGCGCGCGCAAGGACGGTCTCGACATCACCGCCGACATGTACACCTACACCGCGGGATCGACCGGTCTCGACGCGGCGATGCCGCCGTGGGTGCAGGAGGGCGGCTACAAGGCGTGGGCGGCGCGCCTCCGGGATCCGACGATCCGCGACCGCGTGCGCCGCGAGATGACGACCGCGAGCGATGCGTGGGAGAACCTGATGTTCGCTGCCGGCGGCAAAGGCACGCTGCTCGTGGGGTTCAAGAACGAAGCGCTGCGGATGTACGCGGGCAAGACGCTCGAAGAGGTCGCGGCGCTGCGCGGCAAGTCGATCCAGGACACCGCGATGGATCTCGTCGTCGAGGACGGGAGCCGCGTGCAGGTCGTCTATTTTCTGATGTCCGAGGAGAACGTCAAGCGGCAGATCGCGCTGCCCTGGGTGAGCTTCGGCTCCGACGCGTCGTCGATGGCGCCCGAGGGGGTCTTCATCAAGACGAGCACGCACCCGCGCGCCTACGGCAACTTCGCGCGCCTGCTCGG
>JAYVYV010000545.1:0-6164 GCA_043783985.1 Acidobacteriota bacterium
TTGCCCGCCGCCGGCAGGCCGTCCGACAGCGTGGCCGCCTCGATGCCGGGAATCGATCGCAGCTTCGGCAGCAGCTGCTCGAAGAAGCGGATGCTCGCCGCCGGGCCGGGATAGGCCGCGGGCGGCAGGTCCACACGCGCGGTCAGCACGTTCGCGATCGCAAACGGCATCTGCACGTTCCGCAGCTGAACCACGCTCTTGACCATCAGCCCTGCGGCGATCAGCAGCCCGCAGGAGACCGCGAGCTCCGCGATGACCAGGCCGCTGCTGAACCGGCCGAGTCCCGCGCTGGTCGAGGTCCGGCTGTCGTCCTTGAGCGCCCCGCCCGCGTCGACGCGTGAGGCGTGAACCGCCGGCAGCCCGCCGGCGCACAGGCTGGCCAGCACGATCAGGCCGGAGACGAACAGCATCACGCGGTAGTCCAGATCGAACGTGATCCAGAACGGCGGCGGGTTGACCGAGAGCGCCCGGGTGAACCAGCGCATGCCGAACACGCTGATCAGGATGCCGAGACCACCGCCTGCGGCTGCCAGCACGAGCACTTCGGTGAGATGCTGGCGCACCACGCGGGCGCGTCCCGCCCCCAGCGCCATCCGCACCGCCACTTCGCGTCGCCGCAGCGACGCGCGTGCGACCAGCAGGTTCGAGACGTTGACGCACGCGATGAGCAGCACGCCGATGCCCGCGCCGAGCATCGTGTACAGCATGCCGTAGGCCTCGGGGCCGATGACGGTCTTGGCATACGACATCACGTCGGCGCCAACGCCGCGATTGGTGGCCGGGAATTCGTTCTCGAGGCGCGACGCGATCGCCGCGGCCTCCGCCTTCGCCTGCACGACGCTCACGCCCGGTTTCAGACGCGCGATCACCTGGTACTTCGGATCCTCGCCTCGGGGCTTGGCCAGCGGATCGATCGCGAGCGGAATCCAGGCGGCCTCGCGGATGGGAAACGCGAAGAGCTCGGGCATCACGCCGATGACGGTGCGCGCGATCCCGTTGACGCGCACGGTCCGCCCGACGACGTCCCGGACCCCGCCGTACCGCTCCTGCCAGAGCCGGTAGCCGAGCAGGATCACCGGATCGGCGCCGGTCCGATCGTCCCCCTCTCGGAAGCCGCGCCCCAGGAGGGGCTGTACGCCGACGGCGTCAAATGCGGCCACGGTCAGCTGGCCGCCGCTGAACCGGTCCGGTCTCCCGCTTTCGTTCGACAGGTTCAACGCGGCGAAGCCGAACGCGCCGATCCTGTCGAACGAGGTCTGCCGCTCCTGGAACACCGCCAGATCCTGGACGCCGACGGGCTGACGCGGCTGCTGCTTGGACGGCGTGGTGGAGACGAGCGAGACGATGCGGTCGGCCCCCGGGAACGGAAGACCCTTGAAAATGCCGCCGTTGACGACGCAGAAGACCGTGGTGCTGAGGCCGATGCCCAGGCCGAGGGTGATCACTGCGACGAACGACAGGGCCGGATAGGTGGCGAGCATCCGGAGGCCCGATCGGACGTCAGCGACGAGCGTGTCCATACCGATTACTAGACGAGCGGCGACGGCCGCGTGTTTCGCCTATCGGCGAGTCGCCTTCGTGACGTGGCTGATCTGGAGGTCCCCGCCGTCCGGATCCTTCACGTGCCCCGTGTCAGGAGTGACAGCGAGAGACAAAACACGCGAGCAACGCTGGACCTTCGTCCGGCGCTTTCAGCGCCCTTTCAGCTCCTGATACAACTGTCCAACGAAGCGATCGGCCGTGGCAGCCGTCGCGCCCGCGACCGTCGCATCGAAGTCCGACGTCGGCTTCGAGGCCAGCACTTCGTCCTGCGTCTTGTTCTGTCGCACGAGCACGGCTACCTTGTCGCGAACCGCCATCATCATCGCCTTGTGCGCGGCCACCGCCGTCTTGTCCACGATGGCGCCGTGGCCCGGGACGATTTTGGTGTCGGGCCGCGCCAGCGCGACGATCGCATCGAAGCCGGCCAGCATGCCGTTCATCGTCCCGCCGTTGGCGCGGTCGATGTTCGGGTAGCCGGTCGAGCGATAGAAGTCGCCGGTCATGATCACGTTGGCGTTCGGGAAGTAGACCATCGTGTCGCCGTCGGTGTGCGCGAGCGGCACCGGAATCAGCCGCACATCTTCGCCGTTGACGTGAAACGTGATCGGCGCGTCGTAGGTGACCGTCGGTACGGCAATCGCCGGGGCGGGCACGCCCGGTTGACCGTTGGCCTGCGGCGCCGGCTTCAGCATCCTCGCGCGCAGGGCCTCGCGCGCGAAGATCGTCGTGCCCTGCTTCCCGATGTTCTCGTTGCCGCCGATGTGGTCCGGATGCACGTGCGTGTTGACCAGATAGCGGATGCGGCCGTCGGAAATCTGCTTGATCGCCGCGAGGATCTTGTCGCCGAGCGGCGCGAACTGCGTGTCCACCATGAAGACGCCGTCCGGCCCGGCGAGCACGCCGATTGTGCCGCCCGCCCCCTCGAGCGTGTAGAAGTTGCCCGCCACCTTCGTCGTCTTGATCTCGACCTTGCTGAAGTCCTGCTGCTGTGCCCTCGCGGGCAACGAGACGCACACGGCCATCACCAGTCCGGCTATCACGATTCTCATGGCTCGCTCCTCTCGGCGCACTATAATCCACGGCCATGCCAACAGCGACGCCGACCCCGTCACCCGACCTGTTCTTCAGCACGGTCGGCGCCTACCAGCGCACGGCGGCGCTGCGGGCAGCCATCGACCTCGGCCTCTTCACCGCGATCGGCGACGGTGCGCACACCGTGCCTGAGATCTCGAAGGCCTGCCAGGCCTCGGCGCGCGGCACCCGCATCCTGTCCGACTTCCTGACGATCGTCGGCTTCCTCACGAAAACAGGCGACAGCTATGAGCTGACGCCCGATTCGGCGTTCTTCCTCAGCACGCGCTCGCCGGCCTATCTCGGCGGGACGATGGCGTTTCTGGGATCGGCGCCGATCATGCGCCACTTCGACGATCTCGCGGCGATCGTGCGGCGCGGGACGCTGCCGAAAGAAGACAGCAATGTCTCCGACGAGAACCCCATCTGGCAGGAATTCGCGCGCGCCATGGTGCCGATGATGATGCCGTCGGCGCAGGCGATTGCCGAGATCCTCGATGTCGCGGCGGCCGGCCCGGTCAAGGTCCTCGACATCGCCGCCGGCCACGGCATCTTCGGCATCGTCGTCGCGCAGCGCAACGCGCAGGCCGAGGTCGTGGCGGTCGACTGGGCGGGCGTGCTGCAGGTGGCGACCGAACACGCGGCGAAGATGGGCGTCGCCGCGCGCCACAAGGCGCTGCCGGGCGACGCGTTCGAGGTCGATTGGGGGGCGGGCTACGACATCGCGCTGATGACGAACTTCCTGCACCACTTCGACACGCCCACCTGCACGGCGCTGCTGAGGAAGGTCGCCGGATCGCTGAAGCCTGGCGGGCGCGTGGCCGTCCTGGAGTTCGTACCCAACGACGACCGCGTCACCCCGCCGATGGCCGCCTCGTTCGCGATGCAAATGCTCGGCGGCACGCCGTCGGGCGACGCCTACACGCTCAGCGAACTGACCGCCATGCTGAAAGCCGCGGGCTTTTCCACCGTCAGCGGTCAACCGCTGCAGGGTCCGGAGACGTTGGTCGTCGGGACGAAGTAGTAGACGGACAACCACGAAAGGCACGACACCAACGGCGGTCGGCATGAAACTCACGACAAAGAACGTTTGGGCTTTCGTGTTTTTCGTGGTGGCCATCCCCGCGATCAAAACCGCAGCAGGCGCGTCGCTTTGATCGCGAACGTGCGGTTGAGCAGATCGGGGTAGCCCGGCGTCAACGTGTTGCGGCCGTCGCTGTAGACGACGAACAGCTCGCTGCCGCCGGTGTATTCCCACCGCAGGCGGACGCTGGCGCTCAGGCTGTTCGCGCCGGCGTTGAACTGCACCAGGCTGCTGATCAACATCCGCGCGCTCGGCGTCAGCGTGAAGCGCGAGCTCAGCAGCTTCGCGGTGAAGTCCCCGTACGGCAGGCTCACCCAGTCGATGGTCATCGACGGCTCCATCGAGAACCTCGGCACCACGCCCCAGCGGCCGCTGAAAGTGACCTCCGACTTGGTGCCGTGGTAGAGCGTGCCGGTCGACGCGGCCATGGTGCCGGACATCTTGCGCTGCTGGCCGAGCGTGTAGGCGACCCGGGTGGCGTGGTGGTCGTAGCCGCTCGCGGGGACCACAACGCCAGGCGAGATGGTAAACCTGGCCGGCAGCAGCTCGTAGTCGCGCGTGTGATCGATCTGCAGCCGGTCGCTCGACTGGAGCTCGACCGCGAATGTCCCCCTCGCCTCGCGGTTCTGCACCGTGATTCCCGGCGCGTCGGTCACATAGTCGAGGAGGCCCTGCCACGTCAGCTTGCGCACCCGCGTGCTATTCTTCGGCCGCGGACTGAACCGGGCCGAGCCGAAGGTCCGGCGGAAATCCACCCGCCTGACGTAACCAACCTCGGGACGGAAGTCCCTGCCGATCAGCATGTGCTCCGCGGACGCGCCATAGCGATCGTCGTTGAAGTCGAGGCGGCCGCGGTAGCTCGCGCTGTCGCCGGAGACGCCGGGCACCTGCGTCCGAGCGTAGTAGCCGGTGACGTGGATGCTTTTCAAAAACAGCAGGGTCGCGTCGACACCGAGCGCGTAGCTGGCGTCGCGGCCGGCCAGCGCCGAGGGTCCGCGCCGCGTCGCGATCACGCCGGCGTTGCTGCGCCGGAAGATGTTGCGCTTTACGCGCAGCGCGGTGAAGTTGGTGGAGAGCGCGCCAGCCGACGGCTTGTCTTCGGTCTGGATGTTCAGCATGCCGATGCTGTACAAACCCGCGCGGCCGGTGAGCCGCACGCCGCCGACCACTGGCACCTCCTGCCCCGCCTGCAAGCCGATCTGCCGGCTGTAGAACAGCACCGGCACGTCGCCCGGCGTGTTGAGCGACTGCACCCCGCCGAAGTCGAAGATGCCCTGCCCTTCGATGAAGAAGTCGCGCTTCTCGGGAAAGAACAGGCTGAAGCGGGTCAGGTTGATCTGCTGAAGATCCTCTTCCACCTGCGCGAAGTCGGTGCGGTAGGTGGCGTCGACGATCAGGCTGCGGGTCAGACCGTACTTGAAGTCGAAGCCGGCATTGCCTTTGGGATCGTTCTCGAACGGCTCCCGCGCCGTGCGGTCGGTGGTCAGCGAGGTGACCGCGTAAGGCTTCAGCTCGACGTTCTTCGACTGCGCCGGCGTCTCGAGACCGATGACGGTGGCCGCCGACGCCATCCGGCTGACGCCGGTGGCGCCGAGCGCGGCCGGCACCAGCGAGAGATACGACCACTCGTTCTTCCACTTCACCACGCGGCGGAGGTTGATGCCCCAGGTCTGCGCCCCGCTACCGCGATAGCGCAGCGTCTTGAACGGAATCGCGACCTCGAGCGTCCAGCCATGCTCGAAGCGCCCGGTCTTGACATACCAGACGCCGTTCCAGCTCGGGTTCTGCTGATCGTCGGTGACCGTCATGTCGCGCAGGCCGCCGAGCGGATTGGTCTGAAACAGATAGCCGTTGCGGCCGTCGTGAAGGGTGTCGATCACGAAGGTGAAGTTCTCGTTGCCGAGGATGTTGCCGTTGTCGCGCCGCAGCTCGTTGGCGATCTCGCGCTCGGGATGCGAGTCCCAGTTGCGCGCGCAGATGTACAGGTTGGTGTGATCGAACAGGATCCACGCGTCGGTCCGCTCCGTCGCCGGCTCGCCTTCATGAGGCTCCTGCTGGATGAAGCCGCTGATCGCTTCGACCGAGCTGTACACCTCTTCATCCAGCCGGCCGTCGATCGTGAGCGGCTTGTCGATTCTGACGGCGCGGACCGTGACCTTGTCGGCAGCCGTGCGCGCGACGATGTCGGGGCCGGCAGCGGTCTGGGCCACGGCGGCGGACGGGTGCGCCAGACACAGCAGAAGCGGCAGCGCGATGCGCGTCACTCCTGGTCCGTCCCCGCTGAATCAGTGCGACTGTGGCGCAGGGCTTCAGCCCTGCGAGGAGCGTTTCGCCGCGCTACAGCGCTGCGCCACGAACGATCAGCGGTCCTCAATCTCCGGACACAGCCCACTACTTGCAGACGTCGCCGAGGTAGCCGCTGCCGCCGCAGTACTTCGCGTCCTGCAGCTGCATCAGCAGGCCGTCG